>CALLYR010000271.1 GCA_937859005.1 uncultured Paracoccus sp.
GGACCCGGATCAGCGCGTCCTCGGCCTGCGCCAGATCGGCGCTCGCATCGGCGGCCAGCCGGTCCGCCACATCCGCATCCTGCCGGGCGCGGTGCAACTGGCCGATGTCGGCGGCTCGGCCCAGTTGCGCGGCCAATGCCGCATCATGCGCGTCCATGGCCGCGGCAAAGGCGTCCGCGCTGGCGATGTCCAGCCTCAGCCGATGGGTGGCCCACGCCGAATCGCGTGCCGCGCGCGCCGCTGCCGCAGCAGTTGGATCGGCCGTACCCAGATCGGCGGCCAGCGCCGCGGCTTCGGCGGCGCGGCGGCGGGATTCGGCCTGACGGTTGCGCAGGGATCGCGCGGCGTCGTCCCGCACGGCGGTGGCCTGATCCAGTCGCGCGCGCCAGGCGGACAGAGTGTCGGGGGCGGGACAGGGCAGGGCCGTCAGCGCCGGGGCATCCCCGCGCCAAGGGGCAAGACCGGCCAGCGCCTCGGCCAGCCGCGCCCCGGAATCCTGCAGTTCAGCCTCGGAATCCGACAGCCGCACGGCCAGATCGGCGCAGCGGTGCCAGGGCCGCACGCAGCGTTTGCGCGCGCCGAGCCAGGGGATCGTCCCCCTCCTCCAGCGCGCCGCCCGCGTCCTGCAGACGGGCAGCGGCATCCTGCGCCTCGGCGGCGGCAGAGGCCAGCGTGGCCGCGATGCCCGACCAGCCGGCCAGCAGGTCTTCCAGCGTCCCCAGGGTCGCGGCATCCGGGACCAGCCGCGCGGGATCGGTCTCTCCCGGCGGGCCCAGAGCCGCGGCAAGATCGGCAATGCTGCGATGCAGGTCGTCCCGTTCCTGCTGCCGCCGGGGCAGGTCGTCGCGGGCGGACCGGTGGCGGCTGCGCAGGTCCGCCGCCTCCGCCGCCCTGTCCGCCAGCGCCAGTGCCTGCGGGTCGCCCGGCATCTGCGCCAGTTCCGCCGCCAGTTCCTGCGCGCGCCGGGCGGCCAGGTCAGCTTCGGTCCGCAGCCGGATGTCGGCGGCGATCAGCGGATCGATGCGGGTGTGCCAGTCGGCAGGAACCTCGGGCAGACCGTCCAGCGGCGCCAGTTCCGCCGCCGCCTCGCGCCACTCGGCCAGCAGGGGCAGCGCACCCTGCCGCCCGCGCAGCCGGTCGCGCATCCCTGCGGCACGGGCCACATCCTCCAGCGCCGCATCATGGGCGGCGCGCGCCGCCTGCGCCGCCTGCCGCAGCCGGGCATAGTCGCCAGCCTGCGTGTCCAGTTCCGCCGCCTCGTCCGCCAGCGCCTGCAATTCGTCACGCAGTTCCCTGATCCGCGTGCGCTGGGCGCGTTTCTTGTGGAACGCATCTGCCTGAACGCGCAGCCCGTCCAGCCGCTGGCCCAGTTCGGCCAGACCGGCGCTGGCGGAAAACAGCAGTTGCCCCAGATCGCCCTTGCTGGACAGGATGCTGTCGCCGCCTTCGGCCAGCGTGTCGTCGTCCAGCGAGAACATCGTCTCGTAAGCCGCGCGGTCCAGCCCCCCCAAGCCTGCGCGCAGCACGGATTCCGGCAAGGCGCGGCCCTGCGGATCGGTCAGGCTGTTCTGGTTGCGCTTCAGCCGCACGACCTCGTGCAGCCCGTCGGGCAGCTCCAGCGCCGCGCCCAGCCGCATCGAGGCATAGGGATGGATGAAATCATGGCTGGTGCGCGCGGGAATCCCGTAAAGCAGGTCCATCCAGGCCGACAGCAGGGTGGATTTTCCGGCCTCGTTCGGGCCGAACACGACATGCAGGTCGGGCGCGTCCACGGATGGGGGGCCGAAGTCCAGCACCCGGTCGGTGAACTTGCCATAGCGGGTCAGGTCCAGACGGCGCAGGCGCATCATCAGGCGTCGTTCCCCGCGCCGGGGTCCAGTTGCGCCAGCACGTCATCGGCCCCGTCGCGGGCCAGTTCCGCCAGCGTCGCATCCAGCGCCGCCTGATCCTCGCCAAAGCGGCGGCGCAGGTCGGCGGGCAAGAGGCGCAGCAGGTCGTCGGCGGCGTCCCGCAATTCGGCGGTGAAATGAGGCCCGCCCAGCACTTCGTCCGCGATCAGGCGGCGCAGTTCGGCCAGGGGGCCGCCCTGATCCGCGGGGCTTGCATCCTCGTCCGGCGGATGGCAGGCGCTGTCCAGCTTTTCGATCCAGACGCGGCCCGCATCCTCGCCCGCGCGTTCGGCCTCGACCCGCAGCAGGTCGAGGTCGCGGCGGATGCGGAAGGCCAGCGGCGTCGCCCCGGTCAGGGCCAGGCGCGCGACCAGATGCGGCGAGCCTGCGCCGTCGCGGGCGCGTTCCAGCGTGCGGCGGACCCGATCGACCAGCCCGCGCCAGTCGTCGCAGCCGGTCGCATCGACGGTCAGGCGGGCGAATTCGGCTAGGCTGGTCGGACGGTCCTCGACCGCGATGCGCCCATCGGTGCCCACCGTGACCAGCACCACCCCGCGCACTCCCGATTCGCCCACGTCGCGGCCCTGCGGAATGCCGGGCATCACGACATGGGTGCACCCCTCGATGCTGCGGGACGGTTTGTGGACATGGCCCAGCGCCCAATAGTCGTAACCCCAGGCCCCCAGTTCCGCCGCCCCCACCGGTGCATAGACATCGTGGCCCGCGGCACCCCCCAGGCTCGTGTGCATCAGCCCGATGTTCACGGCCCCCGGCGTGGCGGGCTGGTATTTCGGCAGCAGGCTTTCGGGCATCCGCGCCTCGGCAAAGCTGATCCCGTGCAGCACGACCGGCACCGCACCATCCGGGCGCGGCAGCGTGACCGCCTCGGCCCGGCCGGCATAGACATGGACGTTGTCCGGCAGCACCAGTTCGCGGGTGATCCGCGACAGCGCGTCGTGATTGCCGCGGATCACATGCACGGCGATCCCCGCGTCATGCAGGCGGCGCAACTGTTCGGCCAGGAACCGCGCCGTCTTCATCGAGGTCTGGTCGCCGTCGTACAGATCGCCCGCCAGCAGCAGCGCATCGACCCGCTCGGCCAGGCACAGATCGACGATCCCGGCAAAGACCAGCCGGCTGGCGGTTCCGATCAGGTCGGCCACCTGCGGGGCGCGCAGCGCCAGCGAACGCAGCGGGGAATCGAGGTGAATGTCAGCGGCGTGAACGAAACGGAAACTCATCGGGGCATCCTGGGCAGGGCCGCATGCATCAGTCAAGCAGATCGGTGACGGCGCAACCTTCGGGCAGCTCCAGCTCGATTACCCACAGATCCGGGTCGGCGGCGCGGCGGCGCACGATCGTGGCATCAATGTCGCGGGCAGGGCCTTCGGCCTGCATCACCCACAGGCGGCTGTCGGCCATCGGGTCATAGTCCTGCCCCCACAGTTGGACCTGCCCATCGGGGCGCACGACCGTCACGCAGACCGCTCCCGCCGTGTCGTCGCCGCGGCGGACGACATAGGCTGCCCGGCCCGCCAGATCGGCCCGGCGCAGCAGCGCCGCCACCCGCAGCCCGGCGGTCAGCCGCGGCTCCATCATTCGCCGTCGCGGAAGTCGAGACCCATTTCCCGGTAACGCTCGGCCTCGTCCAGCCAGTTCTCGCGCAGCTTGACCTGCAGGAACAGATGCACGGGCCGGCCCATGAATTCCATCAGTTCCGCGCGGGCCTGCTGGCCCACGGCCTTGATCGTCTCGCCGCCCTTGCCCAGCACGATGCCCTTGTGGCCGGGGCGGCTGACATAGACGATCTGGTCGATCCGGGCGGAACCATCGGGCTTTTCTTCCCACCGTTCGGTTTCGACCGTCAGCTGATAGGGGATTTCCTCGTGCAGGCGCAGGGTCAGCTTTTCGCGGGTGATCTCGGCCGCGATCATCCGCATCGGCAGGTCGGCGATCTGGTCTTCCGGGTAAAGCCACGGCCCGGCGGGCACGGTCTCGGCCAGCCATTCCAGCAGGTCGCCGGTGCCGTAACCCTTTTCGGCCGAAATCATGAAGGTGCGGACGAACGGGAACGCCTCGTTCAGCCGCTGCGACAGGCCAAGCAGGTCCTCGGCCTTCACGCGGTCGATCTTGTTGATGGCCAGCGCCACGGGCGTGTTGCCCGCCTTGTCGCGCAAGCTGTCCAGGATCGCCTGGACCCCGTCGATCAGGCCGCGATGCGCCTCGACCAGCAGGACGATCACATCGGCGTCCGCCGCGCCCCCCCAGGCAGCGGCGACCATGCTGCGGTCCAGCCTGCGGCGCGGGCGGAAGATGCCGGGCGTGTCCACGAAGACGATCTGGCTGGCGCCGTGCATGGCGATGCCGCGGATGCGGGCGCGGGTCGTCTGGACCTTGTGGGTCACGATCGACACCTTGGCGCCGACCATGCGGTTGAGCAGCGTCGATTTCCCCGCGTTGGGTTCCCCGATCAGCGCGACGAAGCCGGCGCGGGTGGCGGTGTCGCCCGTGGTGTCCTCGGTCATCCGGCGTCTCCGATCTGGTCAAGCATCGCCTGGGCCGCGGCCTGTTCGATGCTGCGTTTGGTGCCCTGGCCCTGCGCCTCGGCCTCGCGCCCGTCGTCGAGGCGCACGGTGATGCGGAACATGGGGGCATGGTCAGGCCCCGCGCGGTCCGCCACGTGATAGACGGGGGGCTGCATGCCCTGCGCCTGCGCCCATTCCTGAAGCGCGGTCTTGGGGTTGAAGGAGGCCTGTTCCGCCGCCGCGATCCGCGGCCCCCACAGCCGCAGGATCAGGGCGCGCGCAGCCTCGAAACCCGCATCCAGATAGATGGCGGCGATCACCGCCTCCATCGCGTCGCCCAGCAGCGCGTCCTTGCGCCGCCCGCCGGTCATCATTTCCGACCGGCCCAGCTTCAGCGCCTGGCCCAGCCCAATCTCGCGCGCGATCTCGGCGCAGGTCTCGCCGCGCACCAGCGCGTTGAGGCGCGGGGCAAGCTGGCCCTCGGTCGCGGC
>CALLYR010000272.1 GCA_937859005.1 uncultured Paracoccus sp.
ACTGGGTTCTGTCGGTGATCGAGGGCTGGGGCTATCCCGGCATCTTTGCGCTGATGCTGCTGGAAAACGTCTTCCCCCCGATTCCGTCCGAAGTGATCATGCCGCTGGCAGGCTATCTTGTGGCCTCGGGGAAGCTGTCGTTCTGGCCGACCGTGCTGATCGGCACGCTGGGGTCGGCCGTGGGCACGACGATGTGGTATTACCTGGGCCTGTGGATCGGGGCGGCGCGGCTGAAACGTTGGGCCGCGCGGCACGGGCGGCTGATGACGCTGTCGCCGTCCGACATCGACGCGGCGCAGGGCTGGTTCGACCGCCACGGCGGCGCCGCCGTGCTGCTGGGCCGGCTGATCCCTACGGTGCGCACGCTCATCTCGGTCCCCGCGGGCATGGCGCGGATGCCGCTGTGGCGCTTCCTGGCCTTCACTGTGGCGGGCAGCCTGCTGTGGACCCTGGTCCTGACCGGGGCGGGGATGCTGCTGGAAAGCCAGTATGCCCGTGTCGGGGATGTGATCGACCCGCTGTCGAAACTGGTGATCGTGGCGGTCGTCGGGATTTACCTCTATCGCGTCATCACCTGGCGGCCGCACTGAGGCCGCCCGCCCCCTGCCGGAAAAAGAAACCATGCCCCCTGCCCTGTCCGATCCCCGCCTGACCGCCGCGCTGGCCGGCGCCGCATCCGCCCTGCTGCTGATCGAGGCGCTGGGGTTTCAGGCGGCGGGCTATGCGCCATGCGAGCTGTGCATCCTGCAACGCTGGCCGCATCTGGCGGCGGCGCTGATCGGGGGGCTGATCTGGATGCTGGGCTGGCGGCGCTGGCTGGGTGTGCTGGGGCTGGGGGCGGCGGCGGTCGCCACGGGGCTGGCGCTGTATCACACCGGGGTCGAGCTGGGCTGGTGGGCGGGGCCCGCGCATTGTTCGGGCGGCGTCGGCGATCTGGCGCAGCTGTCGCCCGCCGATCTGATGGCGCGGCTGAAACAGGCGCCGGTCGTGCGCTGCGACCAGCCGGCGTGGATGTTCCTGGGGCTGAGCATGGCGGCGTGGAACGCGCTGATCTCGGCCGGGCTGACGCTGGTCTGGGGCTGGGCCGCGACCCGCCCGGCAGGCCCGGCTGCAAGCCGTTGATCGGGGGGTCCGGTCGGGGTTAGCCGATTGAATCAACAGGCAGTCGTGGCTATATAACTGACCAACGAGACATTGAGGCGCACCCCTTGGCCGACAGCACCGAAGACGACCTGCCGATCGATGAAAACGGCAGTGACGACCCTGCATCCGACAGCACCGTCGTAATGCCCCACGACGGGCCGATCATCGACATCACGTCTGAAATGCGCTCGTCCTATCTGGACTATGCGATGTCGGTGATCGTCAGCCGCGCGATCCCCGACCTGCGCGACGGGCTGAAGCCCGTCCACCGCCGCATCCTGTTCGCGATGGACGAAACCGGCAACACCCACGACAAGTCCTATCGCAAGTCGGCGCGGCCCGTGGGCGACGTGATGGGGAAATACCATCCGCACGGCGACGCCGCGATCTATGACGCGCTGGTGCGGATGGCCCAGGACTTTTCCATGTCGCTGCCGCTGCTGGACGGTCAGGGCAACTTCGGGTCCATGGACGGCGACAGCGCCGCGGCCATGCGATACACCGAGGTGCGGATGGCCAGGCCCGCCGATTACCTGCTGGTGGACATCGACAAGGACACGGTCGATTTCCAGGACAACTATGACGGCAAGGACCGCGAACCCACCGTCCTGCCGGCGCGGTTCCCCAACATGCTGGTCAATGGCGCGGGCGGCATCGCCGTCGGCATGGCAACCAACATTCCGCCCCATAACCTGGGCGAGGTCGTGGACGCGACCCTTGCCCTGATCGCGGAACCGGACCTGCCCACCGAACGGCTGCTGGAGATCGTTCCCGGCCCCGATTTCCCGACCGGCGGGATCGTGCTGGGCCGTTCGGGCGTGCGCAAGGCCTATCTGGAGGCGCGCGGGTCGATCATCGTCCGGGCGAAGACGCATATCGAGGACGTGCGCTCGGGCCGGCAGGCCATCGTCATCGACGAGGTTCCCTATCAGGTGAACAAGGCCAGCCTGATCGAACGCATCGCCGAACTGGCGAAGGAGCGCAGGATCGAGGGCATCGCCCATGTCCAGGACGAATCCGACCGCGTCGGCATCCGGATGGTGATCGAACTGAAGCGCGATGCCACCGCCGAGGTCGTCCTGAACCAGCTGTTCCGTTTCACGCCGATGCAGACCAGCTTCGGCGCCAACATGCTGGCGCTGAACGGCGGGCGGCCCGAACAGTTGACCCTGCGCGATTTCCTGACCCACTTCATCACCTTCCGCGAAGAGGTCGTGGCCCGCCGCACCGCATTCGAACTGCGCCGCGCGCGAGAGCGTGCCCATGTGCTGTGCGGCCTGGCCGTCGCCGTGTCGAACGTGGATGAGGTCGTGGCGACGATCCGCGCCAGCGCGGACGCGGCCGAGGCACGTACGCGGCTGATGGAACGGCGCTGGCCCGCGCATGAGATCGTGGAATATCTGCGTCTGATCGACGACCCGGCCCACCCGGTCAACGACGACGGCACCTATAACCTGTCCGAGATTCAGGCCCGCGCCATTCTGGACCTGCGGCTGCAGCGCCTGACCCAACTGGGCGTGCAGGAGGTCACCGAGGAACTGAAATCGCTGGCCGCTGCGATCCGCGACTATCTGGCGATCCTCGCCAGCCGCGAGCGGGTGATGGAGATCATCTCGAACGAGTTGCGCGAGGTGCGCGACCTGTTCGCCGTGCCGCGCCGGACCGAGATCGTCGAATGGGCAGGCGATCTTGAGGACGAGGACCTGATCGAGCGCGAGGACATGGTCGTGACCATCACCTCGGGCGGCTGGATCAAGCGCACGCCGCTGGCCGATTTCCGCGCGCAGCGCCGTGGCGGCAAGGGGCTGTCGGGGATGGCGACCAAGGAAGACGACGTGGTGACGACCCTGTTCGTCGCCAATACCCATACGGAACTTTTGTTCTTCACCACCGACGGCATGGTCTATCGGCTCAAGACCTGGCGGCTGCCGCTGGGCGGCCGCACGGCCAAGGGCAAGGCGCTGGTCAACATTCTGCCGATCGATTCCGGCACCTCGATCGCCGCGCTGATGCCGGTGGACGTGCCCGAGGCCGAATGGGACGATTTGCAGGTGGTGTTCGCGACCTCGGACGGGGACGTGCGCCGCAACGCGCTGTCGGATTTCACCAATGTCAAATCGAACGGCAAGATCGCGATGAAGCTGCCCGAAGGGGTCAGCCTGGTGAACGCCCGCATCGCCGATGAAAACGACGACGTGATGCTGGTCACGGCGATGGGCCGGGCGATCCGGTTCCCGGCGACCGATGTGCGCATCTTCAAGGGCCGCGATTCGACCGGGGTGCGCGGCATCCGGCTGGCGGACGGCGACCGGGTGGTCAGCATGTCGGTGATCCGCCATTTCGAGGCCACGCCGGAAGAACGCGCGACCTATATCCGCATGCGCCGCGCCGTCGAAGGCGCGCTGGACGACGGGGCCGAGCCGGACGAGGACGAGATCGTCGCCGAAGGCGAGATGAC
>CALLYR010000273.1 GCA_937859005.1 uncultured Paracoccus sp.
ATGGCGCCGACGCCCTGATCGGGGGGGCGGGCAATGATGCCCTGCTGGGCGGGACGGGCCGGGACACGCTGCGCGGCGGAGGGGGCGACGACCGGCTGTATTCCGGCGCGGACAACGACCGCCTTCTGGGGGGGCAGGGCAGTGACACCCTGATGTCGGACGAGGGCGACGACATGCTGCTGGGCGAGTCGGGGAACGATCTGATGGGCGGCGGCGCGGGGAACGACACGCTGGACGGCAGTTGGGGGGACGACGATCTTTACGGCAATGGCGGCGACGACCGCCTGTTCGGGGGACATGGCGCGGACCGGCTGCGCGGGGGCCTGGGCAACGATACGCTGTCGGGGGGCGAAGGCGCCGACACGCTGAACGGACAGGGGGGCGCGGATCTCTTGCAGGGGGGCGGCGGCAACGATCTGCTGATGGGCCTGTGGGACGACGACACGCTGCTGGGCGGGGCCGGGGCGGACACGCTTGCAGGCGGGGCGGGAAACGATGTCCTTCAGGGCGGGGCCGGCGCCGATCTGCTGCGGGGCGAGGGGGGCAGCGATGTCTTTCTCTGGGCGGCCGGGGACATCGCGCCCGGTGACAGGCCCGACACGATCCTGGGTTTCACCGCGGGTGAGGACCGGCTGGATCTGTCCGCCCTGATGCTGACCTGCATCGCCGAGACCGCCTTTTCCGGACAGGCGGGGCAGTTGCGCTGGACCGTCGAGACAGCCGGCATCATGGTTCAGGCCGATCTGGACGGGGATGCGCTGGCCGATCTGGTCCTGTGGCTGGACAGTCTGGCCGCGCTGTCGCGCGACGACCTGATCCTGTGACGGCGCGGCTGGACCTTGGCCCCCCTGCGCCTTAGCCTGCGGTACGATTCAAGGACATGCCGGGAATGAGACAGCAGAACATGGACCGCGATTTCGCCACCACCGCCCGCACCCTGTCCGAGGCGCTGCCCTATATGCAGCGCTATGCGGGCGCCGTCGTCGTCGTCAAGTTCGGCGGCAATGCGATGGGCGACGATACGGCGATGGCCGAATTCGCCCGCGACATCGTGCTGATGAAGCAGGTGGGCATCCATCCGGTCGTCGTTCATGGCGGCGGGCCGATGATCAACGACCTGCTGGACCGGCTGGGCATCGAAAGCCGCTTCGTCCGCGGCAAGCGCGTGACCACGCAGGATACCGTGCAGGTTGTGGAAATGGTCCTGTCCGGCCTTGTCAACAAGCGCATCGTGCAGGCGATCAACGACGCCGGCGGGCGCGCGGTCGGCATTTCGGGCAAGGACGACGACATGATGGTGTGCGAGGCCGACGATCCCGAACTGGGCTTCGTCGGCCGTCCCATCGAGATGAACGTGCAGATCATCCGCGACCTTTATCTGGCCGGGCTGATCCCGGTGATCGCGCCGGTGGCGACCGGCATGGCCGATAACGAAACCTTCAACGTCAACGGCGACACCGCCGCCGGCGCCATCGCCGGCGCGCTGAAGGCCGACCGGCTGCTGCTGCTGACGGATGTGGCGGGGGTCAAGGACCGCGGCGGCGAGGTGCTGACCCAGATCCCTCCCGGCCAGATCCAGGGGATGATCGCGGACGGCACCATCGCGGGCGGCATGATCCCGAAAACCGAAACCGCGCTGAAGGCGCTGGCCGACGGCGTGCGCGCCGTGGTGATCCTGGACGGGCGGGTGCCCCATGCTGCGCTGATAGAACTGTTCACCGAACAGGGCGCGGGCAGCCTGATCCGCTCGAGCGAGCCGCGGGTGAAGCCGCATGGGCTGCGGCAGGGGGGCAGCGGGCTTTGACACAACTTGGACGCTTGCGGTGCTGGCGGGGCAGTGGCAGTCTCCGATTCGGATGCAGCAGAAAGGGTCGTGATGACGCCGCCCGGACACCGCCGCCTGATTCTGACCCGCCATGCCAAATCGGACTGGAACAACCCCGCCGTCCCCGACCATGATCGTCCCCTGAACGCTCGGGGCCGGCGTTCGGCGCGGGCCTTGGGCGACTGGCTGACCAGCCGCGGCTATGACCCCGAAGAGGTGCTGTGTTCGCCCGCGCGCCGCACGCAGGAAACGTGGGAACAGGCCGCAACCGCCGTGTTCGAGACGCGGCCCGAACTGCGCATGGAACCTGCGCTGTATCAGGCCTGCGCGGACACGATGCTGCAGGTGCTGCGGACCGCCAGGGCGTCCACCGTGATGATGCTGGGCCACAACCCCGGCATCGCCGAATTCGCCGCGATGCTGCCCGCGCGGGTGCCGCTGGACCCCGACTTCCGCCGCTATCCCACCGCCGCGACGCTGGTGGTCGACTTTCAGGCGGACGACTGGGCCTCGGTCGAACCGGGCCAGGCCAGCCTGCGCGATTTCGTGCGGCTGGACGGGCGCGAGTGAGCGCGGGCGCACTCAATGCCAAGGCGTGGCAAATAGGTCATTCCTGAACCGGCGCGATTCCGCCTGACGCGTGTTTGATTTGCCAAGGGGCCGCCTGCGGATTTATCCGCCAGAGGGCAGTTCCGGGCCAAGAAGACCGCGTCCGAGCGGCCCCATACAGGAGAAGCAGATGAGCCTGACGATATCGTCCGCCCTCGACCGGCGGGCCTTTCTTGCCGCTTCGGCCGCGCTGGGCGCGACGGCCCTTGCGGTGCCTGCCAAGGCGCAGGCGATCGACCCCTACACCGGCCAGCCGCTGGCGGGCGCGCCGGGCGCCGGCGCCACCCCGGACGCGGGCGTCGTGCAATATGACAACAGCCAGGACAGCCGCCGCAACGTGTCCAGCTTCCGCATGCAGGACTGGCGCCCCTATTTCAGCGATCTGACCAATGGCGCGATCCTCGTGGACATGACCTCGCGCGCGCTGCATTACTGGTCCGAGGATGAATCCGTCTATCGCCTGTATCCCACCTCGATCCCGGTCAGCGAGGATCTGACCCGCCGCGGCCGGACCGAAGTCATCAAGAAGGTCGAGGGCCCGTCCTGGTCCCCCACGCCCGAGATGAAGAAGCGCAACCCCGAATGGCCCGATTTCGTGCCGCCCGGCCCGGACAACCCGCTGGGTACCCATGCGCTGTGGCTGAGCTGGCAGTATTACCGCATCCACGGCACCCACGACACCCGCAAGATCGGGCGCAAATCCTCGAACGGCTGCATCGGGCTGTATAACGAACATATCCAGGAACTGTTCGGCCTGTCCACAATCGGCACCCAGGTGCTGCTGATCTGACCGGCGAACGGCATCCGCCCGTTCCGGCGGCAAGGGGCGCGGGCATTGTCCGCGCCCTTTCCTTTGGACGGGCCCCTTTCGCAGACCACCGGAGAGTTGCAGGAACCGGACCGGAAAGATCGGACCGCACAAAAGGACGGTTCCGGACAGGGGACCTTGCGCAGGTCCCGCCATGGCAATGGCTTCCAGCGGCCCGATGATCGGCTCTGTCAGTCCCGTGCGTTATAGCCGAAGCTCAGCAGTTGTGCCGGTCCCGTGTTTTCCAGAAGCACGGCAGAGACATCGTCGGTCCTTCGCCCGCCCGAAAATTCGGACACCGACCAGCACAGCGATTCAAGCAGCGCGGTCCCCGTCAGCGTCGCATTGATCTGCAGGATGGCGCGCAGGCCCTCGTCGCCCAGCAACTGGCCGCGCGCGCTGACGGCCTCGGTGATTCCGTCCGAGGCGATGAAGATGCAGTCGCCCCCGTTCAGCGTCACCGTCACCTCCTCGAAGCTCGCCCCCGCGAAGACTCCGACCGGCAGTCCGCCGCCGCCCACCCGTTCGATCGAGCCGTCGGCACGCTGCAGCATCGGGTGGGGATGGCCCGCCTGCACCAGCCGCAACTGACCCGAGGGCAGATGCAGCTGGGCATAGACCATGGTCAGATAGACATCGGTGCGCAGCCCGTCCAGCATCATGGCATTCAGGCCCTGCACCACCTGGACCGGGGCCGGCACCGGACCGGCGGGCCTCCCGTCCACGCCTTCGAGATGCGCAGCCAGCCGCGCCGTCACCAGCGCCGAGGTGACGCCGTGGCCCGACACGTCAATGGCGTGCAGCGCCACCACCTCGGGCGAAAGCTGGCGGAAGCCGACCAGATCCCCCCCGATCATCCCGGCCGGACGCATCAGCAGCGAGGTCTGGTATGGACCGAAGCGGCGCTGGCGTTCGCGGATCAGCCCCTGCTGCAGCTTGCGCGCCTCGCGCAGGTCGCATTCCATGATGTCCTGCGTGCGGCGCAGTTCGGTCAAGGTCTTCTGCAACTCGCGGTTGGCTGAGGCCAGGCGTTCCTGCATCTCGATCACGCGCTCGCCAGCAGCCAGCCGCGCCAGCAATTCGGCCCCCGACACCGGCTTGGTCAGGAAATCGTCCGCTCCCGACTGAAGCCCTTCGGCGATGTCGGCACTGCCGGATTTCGAGGTCAGCAGGATGAAATAGCCATAGCCGCGCCGGGGCAGTTCGCGATGGGCGCGGGCCAGTTCCGGTCCCGGCAGGCCCGCCATCACCCAGTCCGACAGGATCAGGTCGGGTTCGCGTGTCTTGCAGATGCGCAGGGCCGCAAGGGCATCCTCGGCCTCGATCACCTCGTATCCCGCGCGCTGCAACTGCACCGACAGCATCCGGCGGTGGGCGCGGCTGTCATCGACAAGCAGCACCACCCGTGGCCGGGGCGGAGGTTCGGCGCGGACGGGGCGGGACGGCAACGGATTCGGCTGGCTCATGCCCCGATGCTAGGCTTCGCCGGTAAAGGCCGGGTTAAGCGCATCCGCAAAATCATGAACCCCTGCCGTTAACCTGCCGTCAAGGGGAGGCTGTTATGGCCGGTGCGGACGGATCTTCCGGGGACAGGGCAGGTGATCGACTGGAAACGGCTGTGCCAGTTGCACGAGGAGGTGGGACCGGACGAATTCCGGCCGATCCTCGAACTGTTCCGGGACGAGATCGAGTCGGTGGTGCTGCGGCTGGACCCGAACGACGGGGCTGCGCTGGAAGCGCAACTGCATTTCCTGAGGGGCGGCGCCTGCAATCTGGGCCTGCGGGAATTCGCCGCGCTGTGCCAGGCGGGCGAGGCGCTGGCCAGCACCGGCCGCGCCCGAGAGGCCGACCTCGGCGCGCTGACCGAGGCATGGGCGCGCGCCCGGCGGATGCTGATGCACGATCTGGAAAAGCTGGCGTTGCGGGGGGCGGGGGACGCGGTGTGAATGGTTCAGATCAGGAATTCGGACAGCACCTGATCGCCGGTGATGTCGCGCCAGTCAAAGCCGGCAGCAATCAGCCGCGCATTCAGCGCGTCGAAATTGGCGGCATCCGTGGTCTCGATCCCGATCAGGACGGAGCCGAAGTT
>CALLYR010000274.1 GCA_937859005.1 uncultured Paracoccus sp.
AGATCCACGATCTGCTGGTAACGGTCGAGGCCGTCCTGGCCTGCCAGCCGCAGCGCCTCGCCCACCGACCCGCCCGCCAGCGCCGCCAGCCGCGCGGGATCGCCGGGCGCGTCCAAGGGGGCCAGCGCCACCGCCATGTCCTTTGTCGACAAGGGCGACAGGCGCAACTCGCGGCAGCGCGAGCGGATCGTGGGCAGCAGCCGCGCGGGCTGATGCGCGATCAGCAGCAGGACGGCATCGCGCGGCGGCTCCTCCAGCATCTTCAGCACGGCGTTGGCGGCGGCGGTGTTCATGTCGTCGGCGGCGTCGATGATGGCGACGCGCCGCCCGCCTTCCGCCGCGCTGAGGTGAAAGAAGGACAGCAGCCGCCGGATGTCATCGACGGTGATTTCCGCGCGCAGGCGGCCGGTCTTGTCGTCGGTGCCGCGGCGGACCAGATGCAGGCGCGGTTCCGACAGCGCCAGCACCCGCCGCGCCACCGGATTGTCCGGCGGCACCGACAGGTCGGGCGTGTCCGCCCCCGCCAACAGCCAGCGGGCGATGGCCCAGGCGAGCGTCGCCTTGCCCGTCCCCCGCGGGCCGGTCAGCAGCCAGCCGTGATGCAGCCGCCCCGACGCCGCCGCAGCCGAAAAGGCGGCGATCGCCGCATCCTGCCCGATCACCCGCGGGGTTTCGCGCGGATGCGGGGCGCCGGGCACGCGGTCGGATTCAATCGGCGCGTCGTCCGTCATGCCAGTGCTGCAAGGATGCGGCGGGCCACGTCGCCTTCGGTCCCGTTGCCGTCGATCACACGGATACGGGCGGGGTATTCGGTGGCCAGCGCCAGGAATCCCGCGCGCAGGCGCTGCTGGAACTCCAGCCCCAGGCTTTCGTAACGATCCTCAGGCCCGCCGCGTGCGCGTCCGCGGTTCTGCGCCAGCGCCGGGTCGATGTCGATCAGGATCGTCGCCTGCGGCTCGATCCCGATGGCCAGATCGTGCAGCCGGTCCACCATGGCGCGCAGATCCGCCCGCGCCACGCCCTGATAGACACGGCTGGAATCGGCGAAGCGGTCGGTCACGACCACCGCGCCCCGGTCCAGCGCAGGCCGGATCGTGCGTTCCACATGGTCGCGGCGCGCAGCGGTGAACAGCAGCAGCTCGGTTTCAGGCGACCAGCGCTCGCTGCGGCCTTCGACCAGCAGGCGGCGGATCTCCTCGGCCCCCGGCGATCCTCCGGGTTCCCGCGTCAGCACGACCTCGCGCCCGCCTGCCCGCAGGGCCTCGGCCAAAAGCCGCGCCTGGGTCGATTTGCCCGACCCGTCGATTCCCTCAAGGCTGATGAACATGCAGGGGCGCGAGGATCAGTTACCGACGGCCGCGATCGCGCGGCGGCCAAGGCGCAGCGCCGCATTCTGCAACCGTCCCACGACGCCTGCCCGGTCAACATCCGCCGCCGCCAGCAACGGCAGCCGCGATTCGACCGAGCCGGGGATGGTCACGATCAGATCGCCCATGCGCTGCCCGGCCTTGATCGGCGCCTCGACCGGTCCCTGGAACACGGCCTCGGCCTTGACGCCCTCGATGGAGCCAGCCGGTATCAGCACCCGCACGCCTTCGGCCGTGGTCAAGGCCACGCGCGAGGCGCTGCCCAGCCAGACCGGCGCATGGGCCACGGTTTCGCCCTTGGGGACCAGCGTTCGCATGGTGAACTGATGGTAGGCCCAGTTGACGATGCGCTCGGCCTCCTCGGCGCGGGCCTTGTCGCTGGGCAGGCCGGTCAGGACGAAGACGATCCGCCGGTCGCCCTGCACCGCCGATCCGACCAAGCCATAGCCTGCTTCCTGGGTGTGGCCGGTCTTCAGCCCGTCGGCGCCGATGCCCAGATGCAGCAGCGGGTTGCGGTTGTGCCGATTGGATGGGGCGCGGTTGTCATAGGCAAACTCTTCCAGCCGGAAGTTCTTGTAAAGCTCGGGAAAGTCGTTGATCAGATGCTGCGCCAGCAGCCCGAGGTCGTGCACCGACATGCGGTGGTCGGGGTCGGGCCAGCCCGAGGCATTGGTGAAATTCGAATTCGTCAGCCCCAGCGCCTTGCCGCGTTCGGTCATCCGGCGGGCAAAGGCCTGTTCGGTGCCCGCCAGCCCTTCGGCCACGACAACGCAGGCATCGTTGCCCGACAACACGATGATGCCCTTGATGAGTTCGTCCACGGTGGGCCGGTCCCGTTCGTTCAGGAACATGGTCGAGCCCTTCATCTCGCGCGCCTTGGTGGACACCGGGAACCGCGTGTCCATCGTCACGCGGCCTTCGTGCAATGCCTCAAACAGCATGTAGATCGTCATCAGCTTGGACATCGACGCGGGCGGCAGCGGCTCGTCGGCGTTCTTTTCCATCAGCACGCTGCCCGTCGCCATGTCATAGACCCAGGCCGCGCGGGCGTTGGTGTCGAAGGCCAGGGCGGGCAGGGGGATCAGCGCCGCCAGCAGGATCAGAAGAAATGCGCGCATCGGTCGTTCCCTCGGCTTTCCAACCCGAGGGTTACAGGAACCGCCGACGCGTCGCAACAAAGCAGCGCCAAGAGGGTTGCGCCCCTGTTAACTAATTGAATCCTATAAAATGATCCAGAATGTTCCCTTTGTGTTTCCGTGCCGCCGCGCTAGCGCGAGGGGGTGCAACACACCAAGGGGAACCGATGATGAAACGTCTTGTCGCCGCCGCAGCCGGGATCGCCATGCTCGCCGCCTGCGCGAACAAAAGCGATCAGATCGCCGCGACCTATGTCTCGCCGATGAATTATCAGAGCCTGTCATGCCCGCAGCTTGCCGAGGAAGCGCAGCAGGTCGCCATCCGCGCCCAGCTGGCATCCCAGACCCAGGACAAGAAGGCCTCGAACGACGCCGCGGCGACCGCCGTCAGCCTGATCCTGTTCTGGCCCGCGGCCTTCATGATCAAGGGCGACGGGCAGACCGCGGCGGAAGTGGGGCGCCTGAAAGGTGAAATGCAGGCGGTCGAGCAGGCCAACATCCGCAAGAAATGCGGGATCACCTTCCGCCGGGGCTAGGCTCCATCGCCTCGCGCCAGTGCCGGCGGCAGAGCGAGACATAGGTTTCGCTGCCGCCGATCTGGATCTGCGCGCCCTGCCGGACGGCGTGGCCTTCGCCGTCCAGCCGGACAACCATGGTGGCCTTGCGCCCGCAGTGGCAGATGGTGCGCACCTCGCGCAGATCGTCCGCCAGCGCCAGCAGCGCGGCCGAACCGGGGAACAGCTCGCCCCGGAAATCGGTGCGCAGGCCATAAGCCATCACCGGCTGGTTCAGATCGTCGGCGACACGTGCAAGTTGCCAGACCTGCGCGGGGGACAGGAACTGCGCTTCGTCCAGGAAGATGCAGGCGCAGCCGGTGCCCCTGTCGCGGATCAGGGCGAACAGGTCGTCCTCGGGGGCAAAGCTCAGGGCCGGCGCGGAAATGCCGATCCGGCTGCCGATGCAGCCCGCACCGGCGCGCGTGTCCACGGCCGCCGTCAGCAGCAGCGTGTCCATGCCCCGTTCGCGATAGTTGCAGGACGCCTGCAGCAGAAGCGTGCTCTTGCCCGCGTTCATGGTCGAGTAATGGAAATAGAGTTTGGCCATGGCCCCGCGGATTATCCGTGCGGCATGGCGGCGGCAAGCACCGCGCGCTGGGCGAAATCTGTTCAGCCGAGCGCGTCACTCTCTTGCTGAAACGGCGCTGATGACCGGTGTCCGGGCGGTTTGCAGCCCGAAAACCCTTCATGCGCGAAAGCCGGGGCAAGACAGCTTGCCCCGGCTTTCATGTTCGCGACAATCAGCGGAAAGCCGGGGAGCGCACCCCCCGGCGGAATGTTCAGCCCTGCGCGTGCGCCGATCTGGGCGCGCGCGACGGGCGACGGGCCGGGCGCTTGCGCGCCGGGCCGGCATTGGCGCCGGGCTTGCCCCCGAGGCGCCGGGCAGCGGGGACAGGACCGGCGGGCGGCTCGCCCCCGATCACCGGTATCGCCGCCTTCATGGCCTTTTCGATGGCGCGCAGTTCGCCCACCTCGGCCGGGGCGCAGAAGGCCACGGCGCGGCCGTCGCGGCCCGCGCGCGCGGTGCGGCCGATGCGGTGGACATAGTTTTCCGGCACGTTCGGCAGGTCATAGTTGTAGATATGGGCAACCTGCGGAATGTCCAATCCGCGTGCAGCAACGTCGGTCGCCACCAGCACCTGCGTCTGTTCGGCCCGGAAGGCGGCAAGGGCGCGCTCGCGCTGGCCCTGCGACTTGTTGCCGTGGATCGCGTCCACCTTGAAGCCCCATTTCTGCAGCAGAACGGACAGCTTTTCCGACCCGTGCTTGGTGCGGCCGAAGACGATGGCCAGCTCGCCCGGATGCCTGGCCAGATATTCCGCCAGCAGCGCGGCCTTGTCGCCCTGATTGACGAAATGGACTCCCTGGTCGATCTTTTCGGCAGGCTTGCCCGGCGGGTTCGCCTCGACCCGGACCGGGTCCTGCAGATAGCTGTCGGCCAGTTCCTCCATCAGCTTCGGCATGGTGGCCGAGAACAGCAGGGTCTGGCGGTCGGCGGGCAGCAGTTTCGCGATGCGGCGCAGCGCGTGGATGAAGCCGATGTCGAGCATCTGGTCGGCCTCGTCCAGCACCAGATAGCGGGTCTGGTCGAAACGGACCGCCTTGCGTTCGATCAGGTCGATCAGGCGGCCGGGGGTGGCGATCAGCACATCGACGCCGCGGGCCAGACGGTCCACCTGCACGTTGATGGAGGCGCCGCCCACCACGCGGAAGGCGCGGATCGGCGTGCCGCGGGCGAAAGCCTCGACGTTCTGGGCGATCTGGGTGGCCAGTTCGCGCGTCGGCGCCAGGATCAGCGCCTTGCAGGTGTGCGGCTCGGGCCGCTTGCCCGCCGCCAGCAGCCGCGTCAGCATCGGCAGCGAAAACGCCGCCGTCTTGCCGGTGCCGGTCTGGGCAAGGCCCAGCAGATCGCGGCCATCGACGATGGCGGGGATCGCCTGCGCCTGGATGGGCGTCGGCTCGTTCAGGCCCAGTTCGGGCAGGTTGATCGCCACGCGCGGGTCGATCCCCATGCGGGTGAAGGGGGTGTCCATGTCGGGGATGGCGCGGCGGATGAAGGGTTCGTCCTCGACCTGCGGGCGGGACGGGCGGCGGGGGCCGCGCTTGGCCATGAAGCCTGCGGATTTCGGGCGCTGCGGCTTGTCGCCGGCGGCGCCTTCGGGGCGCGGGGTGCGGGCGAAACGGGGGGTGCCCGAACGGGCGGGACGGTTGTCGTCGGTCATGAGTTCCTCGGTGACGCACCCCTCGTATCGGGACGCGCGGATGCCGCGGCCGAAATCCGGTGCGCGGGCAGACGTAAGGGCGCGGGTCAGATACGAAACCCGCCGGCAACCCTTGCGTGACATGGGAACCAGACTGCGTGCCGGGCCGGGGCAGCGTAAGGCTGCGGCTGCTCACGCGGCAGCGGGCTTCGACCTGGACCAGATGGGGCGGGCGGGCTGCGAAGTCAAGCGCCGATCAGGCGCGGTCGGCCGAATCCATCCAGATCGTCACCGGTCCGTCATTGACCAGCGCCACGCGCATGTCGGCGCCGAATTCGCCGGTTTCCACCCGCAGGCCCATTCCCCGCAGCGCATCGGCAAAGCGCAGATACAGCCGCTCACCTTCCGCCGGAGGCGCGGCGGTCGAAAATCCGGGGCGGTTGCCGGTACGGGTGTCGGCGGCCAGGGTGAACTGGCTGACGACCAGAATCGCGCCGCCGATGTCCTGGGCGGCGCGGTTCATCTTGTCGGCCTCGTCGCGGAAGATGCGCAGTTTTGCCACCCGCGCGGCCAGCCTGTCGGCCGCCGTGTCGTCGTCGCCCTGCATGGCGCAGACCAGCACCAGAAGCCCCGCGCCGATGCGGCCGGTGGAACGGCCGTCCACCGTCACCTCGGCCTCGGTCACGCGCTGGATCAGCGCCCTCATCGCACCAGCCTCGCGCCCAGCATCCCGGCCAGCATGGCGGCCAGAAACACCAGGATCGGCGTGCCCACGATCAGCGTCGAAGCAAGCGCCGGGCCGGGGCAGTAACCCGCCAGCCCCCAGCCCGCGCCGAACAGGGCGGACCCCGCCAGCAGAC
>CALLYR010000275.1 GCA_937859005.1 uncultured Paracoccus sp.
TCGGGCTGATCCTGGCCTCGATCTCCTCGGTGATCGGCATCGCCGCCGGCGCGGTGCAGGGCTATTTCGGCGGCTGGACCGACCTGATCTTCCAGCGCTTCATCGAGATCTGGACCTCGATCCCGGCGCTCTACCTCCTGATCATCGTCGCCGCGATCATCGCCGTCGCCGTGATAGAAAGCGTCATCGCCGTCGCCGCCATTGGTCACGTCATGGCCGGCATCGCCGCTGGCCTCGTCGTTGCCCGCGCCGCCGAAGATGGTGTCGTCGCCGTCATGCGCCCACAGGTCGTCGTCCTCGTCCCCGCCGATCATGAAGTCGCCGCCGCCGCCGCCGACCATCGTGTCCATGCCGGGTCCGCCATTCAGCCGGTCGTCGCCCGCATTGCCCTCCATCCAGTCATTGCCGGTATTTCCGCGCACGGTGTCGTCGCCGTCATGGCCATACATGTCGTCCGCGCCGTCGCCGCCCGACATCAGGTCGCGGCCGCCCTCGCCCAGCAGCGTGTCCACGCCGCCGCCGCCGCGCATCTCGTCATCGCCGCCGAAGCCGAACAGGATGTCGCTGTCCAGGCCGCCATCCAGGGTGTCGTGGCCGCCGCCGCCGTAAAGCGTATCGTTGCCCCAGCCACCCCACAATTCGTTGCCGGCATCGCCCGGCGCGGCAAAGCTGGCGCTGCCATAGATCACGTCATGCCCGCCATAGCCATAGATGCGGTCCGGCAGGCTGTCGTGGCCCCACAGGCTTTCCGAAATGTCCGTGCCCCGCACGGAGGCCGCCGCGGCGACAAGGGGTTTGATGGCCATCGAATGGATCTCCAGTCCGTCTGATTCACTGTCCGGAGTGGTTCCTAGCACGCGGCGCGGTGCGGCCTAAGGCGTCATGCTGCCGTGCGGCGATCTTTCGCCGCAACAGCACGATCTGCGGCAAGGGTCCGCCGCGGACATCGAACCGCCCTTTTCCGCGCTCCTGTGGGGGGGTTGCGGTTGCGGGAGGGATCGACCATCTAGCGCCTCGTCCGCGCCGTGCGGATACCGTCTGGTGACCGGGCCCCTCTGGCGGATGTGGCGGCACATCCGTGATGTCGGCACTGATCCTCGACCAGCCGCCCGGATCATTTTCGCATGGAGAACGGCCCCCCCTTGCCGGGCCGCGCGCAGCCGCTTCAACTCGGTCGCCACGTCCTCCTCTCGCCCGGGTGGCGGCGCTTCCAGATCGCGCTCGCGGCGCCTGGCGAGCCAGCGACGCAGCGTCGACAGCCCGATGCCGAGATCCTCGGCGATCTCCTTTTGCGTGCGGCCGCTCGTCTCAACCAGACGAACGGCTTCCGCCTCGAATTCCTTTCCGAACCGGTGCTGCGGTCTGCCCATGAAATGCTCCGGTGGGTTCAACCGGTCAGCGCAACGGCTTGCTCAAGGGTATCAGCCGGCGTCTGGAAGCCAGGTGTTTTCCGTGGCCTCGTGTTGAGGCGCAGGGCGACCTGATCAAGGTCCTGCTGGGTGCAAACTGACAGGTCTGTTCCATTGGGAAAATATTGGCGCAGCAGGCCGTGGGTGTTCTCGTTGCTGCCGCGCTGCCAAGGGCTTTTCGGGTCGCGGAAGTAGACGCTGACATCCGTCGCAACGGTAAATTTCCGATGACAGGCAAGTTCGGTTCCCCGGTCCCAGGTCAGCGAGGCCATCAATCTCTGCGGCAGGTGCTGCACCTGTCGGATCAGGGCACCGACGACACTGTCGCTGTCCTTTCCGTTGACCTTGACCAGCATCAGAAAACGCGAGCTGCGTTCGACCAGCGTGGCGATGTGGCTGTTTCTGGCGCCGCTCAACAGATCACCCTCCCAATGGCCGGGAATGGCACGATCCTCGACTTCCTGCGGCCGATCCCGGATCGACACGGCGTCGATGATCTGCCCCCGTGTTTGCCCTGCGGTGGTTGCGGTCCGGCCCCGCCTCATGATCCTGCGGCTGCGCAGATGGGCCAGAAGCTCCTTCTTGAGAACGCCCCGCGCCTGAACAAACAGGCTTTCATGGATCGTCTCATGGGACACAGTCATGGTGCGATCCCCGGGATGTCGGGCGCTCAGCCACCCGGCGATCTGCTGCGGCGACCATTGATCCGACAGCTTCCGGGCGACCAGAGTGCCACAGGGCTGGATTGAATGCCAACAGGCAAGGCTTGGGACGGCGGGCCCGATCCAATGCCTGTTCGTCGGCACGGGTAGCGCGATAGGCCCGGCGCCCGCCATCGCGCGCAACTTCGCGGCTGATCGTGGACACCGCCCGGCCGAGATGTCGCCCGAGCTGCCGATAGGAATGACCTTCAACGAGTCCTCGCGAGATCTCCTCCCGATCCGCCAGACTGAGCGATCCGGGCTTGCGTGACCGAGGCGCTGGAGCAAACCCGCCCTTCGCCGCGACGACGCCAAACACCGAAGCCGCGTGCTTGCCCAAGGCCCGACCGATATCACTGGCCTTGTTCTGGTCAGGGATTTCTTTCTGGCTGAAATACCCCCGGGGGTCCGGGGGCAGCGCCCCCGGCCTTTACAGCACCTCGTCCAGCACGCCCTGCAGCCGGTCCAGCGTGCCATCCACATCCTTCAGCTTGTCCAACCCGAACAGCCCCAGCCGGAAGGTGCGGAAATCCGCGCCCTCGCCCACCTGCATCGGCACGCCCGCCGCGATCTGCATGCCGGCCTGGGCGAATTTCTTCCCGCTCTGGATGTCGGGATCGTCGGTATAGCTGACAACGACGCCCGGCGCGGCAAAGCCGTCTGCCGCGACCGACCGGATGCCGCGGCGGGTCAGTTCGGCGCGCACCTCGTTGCCCAGCCGCCACTGGGCGTCGCGGGCGGCCTCGAATCCCATGTCGCGCGTTTCGGCCATCGCGTCGCGCAGGCCGATCAGCGCGTCGGTGGGCATGGTCGCGTGATAGGCGTGGCCGCCGCCCTCGTATGCCGCCATGATCGCGCGCCATTTCTTCAGGTCCATGGCGAAGCTGTCGCTTTCCGTGGCCTCCAGCCGCTCGGCCGCGCGGTCGGACAGCATCACCATCCCGGCCGAGGGCGATGCGCTCCACCCCTTCTGCGGGGCCGAGATCAGGACATCGACGCCGGTGGCCTGCATGTCCACCCAGATCGCGCCCGACGCGATGCTGTCCAGCACCATCAGCGCGCCGACCTCATGCGCGGCGTCGGCCAGCGCCTTGATGTAGTCGTCGGGCAGGATCAGCCCGGCCGAGGTCTCGACATGGGGCGCAAAGACGGCATCGGGGCGTGTCTCGCGGATGCGGGCCACGACCTCGTCGATGGGCGGCGGCGCATAGGCGGGGCGGGGCTCGTTCCCCTCGGGACGCGCCATGACCACCGTCGTGTCGCGCGTGAAGCCGCCCTTCTCGAAGATCTGCGTCCAGCGATAGCTGAACCAGCCGTTGCGCACGATCAGCGCATGGGCATCGCGGCCGAACTGGCGCGCGACCGATTCCATTGCATAGGTCCCGCCCCCCGGCACCAGCGCCATGGCGGATGCGCCATAGACCTCGCGCGCCATGTCGGAAATGTCGCGCATCGCCTGCTGGAAGCGCTGCGACATGTGGTTCAGGCTGCGGTCGGTGAAGACGACCGAAAATTCCAGCAGGCCGTCGGGATCGACCTCGGGGCGCAGTCCGGGCATGAAAGACTCCTTGTGTTTGCGGGCAGCCTAGCACGCTGGCCCGCGGCCGCCAGCGGGCTTGCGCAGGGGCCTTTGCCCCCCTTGCGGCACCCCCTGCCCCGCGCCTAGGTTGAGGCTGGACAACGGACGGGTTCCAGATGCGGATCGGCATCCTCAAATGCGGCCAGTCGCCCCAGGTGATCCGGGGCGAACATGGCGATTACGACGACATGTTCGTGCGCCTGCTGGGCGGGCGCGGTTTCACCTTCGACAGCTATCACGTCGAGGAGATGCAGTTTCCCGCCAGCATCCACGACGCCGACGGCTGGCTGCTGACCGGGTCGCGCCACGGCGTCTATGAGGAACTGGCGTTCATCGCCCCGCTGGAGGACTTCATCCGCCGCGCCCATGACGCGGGCGTGCCGCTGGTGGGCATCTGCTTCGGCCACCAGATCATCGCGCAGGCGCTGGGCGGCAGGGTCGTCAAGCACCCGCGCGGCTGGGCGGTCGGCCCGCAGGATTACGATTTCGGCGGCGCGACCGTCACGCTGAACGCCTGGCATCAGGACCAGGTGATCGAATGTCCCGAAGGCGCCCGGGTCGTGGCGCGCAGCGCATTCTGTGAAAACGCGGCGCTGGTCTATGGCGACCGTGCCTTCACCGTGCAGGCCCATCCCGAATTCGGCGACGAGTTCATCGCCGGATTGATGCAACACCGTGGCGGCGCGGTGCCGCCCGCATTGCTGGCGCAGGCACAGTCCCGGCGCGGGCAGGCCGATTCCAGCCCCATCGCCGACCGGATCGAGGCGTTCTTCAAGCGGCCCCGCCAGCAGGAGACACCGCGGAGGACGGGCTGATGTATGTCCCCCCCGCCTTCCGCGAGGAGCGCCCCGAAGTCATGGCCGCCCTGATCGCCGCGCATCCGCTGGCGATGCTGGTGACAACCGGGGCCGAGGAGCCGACCGCCAATCTGGTGCCGATGACGCTGGACCCCGCCGCCGGGATTCTGCGCGCCCATCTGGCCCGCGCAAACCCGCAACTGGACGAATTGCGCGCGGCCCAGGGTTCGGGGCAGCCGGTTCTGGCGGTGTTCCAGGGGCCGCAGGCCTATGTCTCGCCGGGCTGGTATGCATCCAAGGCGGAACATGGCCGGGTCGTGCCGACCTGGAATTTCCTGATGGTGCAGGCCCGCGGGGTGCC
>CALLYR010000276.1 GCA_937859005.1 uncultured Paracoccus sp.
CCGCAGCTGGTGGTGCCGCTGACGAATGCGCGTTTCGCGCTGAACGCGGCCAATGCGCGCTGGGGGTCGCTCTATGATGCGCTTTACGGCACCGATGCGATTCCGGGCACGCCGCAGGGGCGGGGCTATGACGCGCAGCGCGGCGCGCAGGTGATCGCCTGGGGCCGCGCGCATCTGGACCGGACGGCGCCGCTTGCCGGGGCCTCCTGGGCCGATGTGACGGCGATGCGGGTGGTGAAGGGCGCCTTGCAGGTGACGGCAGGGGGGCGCGATACCGCGCTGGCCGATCCTGCGCAGTTCGCCGGTTACACGGAATCGGGCGATGTGTTCCTGCGCGTCCACGGCCTGCTGATCCGCATCGTCGTGGACCGCGAAAGCCGGATCGGCCGCGAAGATCCCGCCGGCATCGCCGACATCGTGCTGGAAAGCACGCTGAGCGCCATCCAGGACTGCGAGGACGCCGTCGCGGCGGTGGACGCCGAGGACAAGGTTCTGGTCTATCGCAACTGGCTGGGGCTGATGCGCGGCGACCTGGAGGAGACGTTCGAGAAGGACGGGCGCAGCATGACGCGCCGGATGAATCCCGACATCGACTATCTGGACCCGCAGGGCGATCCCGTCACCCATCCCGGCCGCTCGGTCCTGCTGGTGCGCAACGTGGGTCATCTGATGACGACCGACGCCGTGCTGCTGGACGGGCAGGAAACGCCCGAGGGCATCATGGATGCGATGGTGACGGTCGCCGCCGCCATGCACGACCTGGAACGGGCCGAGGACTGGCGCAACTCGCGCACCGGTTCGATCTATGTCGTCAAGCCCAAGATGCACGGCCCGGACGAGGCCGCCTTTGCCGAGCGCCTGTATGCGCAGGTCGAGGATATCCTGGGCCTGCCGCGCAACACCGTGAAGCTGGGTGTCATGGACGAGGAACGCCGCACCTCGGCCAACCTGTCCGCCTGCATCGCGGCGGTGAAGGACCGCTGCGTGTTCATCAACACCGGCTTCCTGGACCGCACCGGCGACGAGATCCACACCTCGATGGAGGCGGGCCCGGTCGTGCCCAAGGGCTGGATGAAGGACGAGCCCTGGCTGGCTGCCTATGAAACCGGGAACGTGGACGCGGGGTTGGCCGCGGGCATGGACGGGCGCGGCCAGATCGGCAAGGGCATGTGGGCCAGGACCGACGAGATGGCCGAGATGCTGGAGGTCAAGATCGCCCAGCCCCGCGCCGGCGCGAACACCGCCTGGGTGCCGTCGCCCACCGCGGCCACGCTGCACGCGACCCATTACCATCTGGTCGATGTGGCGGCGGTGCAGCAGACGCTGAAGGACCGCGCGCCCCTGGACCGCGACCTGCTGCTGACGCCCCCGCTGCTGGGGGGCCGCACATTGTCGGCCGAGGAGATCGCGCACGAGATCGACAACTCCTGCCAGTCGATCCTGGGTTATGTCGTGCGCTGGGTCGATCAGGGGATCGGCGTGTCCAAGGTGCCCGACATCAACGATGTCGCGCTGATGGAGGACCGGGCCACGCTGCGCATCTCGTCGCAGGAACTGGCGAACTGGCTGAAGCACGGGCTTTGCACGGTGGAGCAGATAGACGATTCCCTGCGCCGCATGGCCGAGAAGGTGGACCGCCAGAACGCGGATGATCCGGCCTATCGCCCGATGGCGCCGGGCTTCGACGGCCACGCCTTCAAGGCCGCGCGCGACCTGATCCTGAAGGGGGCCGACCAGCCCTCGGGCTATACCGAGCCGCTGCTGCACGCCGCCCGCCGCGCGGTCAAGGCAGACGCCACAGCCCGCGCCGCGGCCTGAGGGGTCAGAGCAGCCATTCGATCGGCAGCCGGCCCAAGAGCCACAGGAACACGCGCTGGGTCAGATTGGTGCCCGGCTCCGTCCTGTGAACGGTCTCGGCCCTCCCCTGCGCGGGCTGCCGCCAGACGATCTGCCCCGCCCCGTCGCGGCGGGGTCCATAGCTGAGCCAGGGCAGCACCTCGTCCAGCCCCCGGCTCAGTTCCGCCGCGATCCGGGGGCTGTCGATCAGCAGCCCCATTTCCGTGTTCAGCATGACCGAGCGCGGATCGAAGTTGAACGAGCCGATGAAGACCCGCCTGCGGTCCACGGATACCGTTTTAGAATGAAGGCTGGCGGTGGTGGACACGCCGGGGGTTCGCGGCTCGCGCGGGGCTTCGGGCGTGGCGCGCAATTCGTAAAGCGCCACGCCGCCATCCAGCAGGGCCGGGCGGTATTTCACATAGGCGCTGTGGACGATCAGGACATCGGTCGCTTCTTGCGAATTGGTCAGGATGCGGATGCGCTTGCCTTCGCCCGCCAGCCGGACGAGCCGTTCGGTAAAGGTGCGTCCGGGGACGAAATAGGCCGACACGATGTCCACCGACCGGTCGGGGTCGGCCATGACCCGCATCAACTGGGTAAACAGCATGTCGCGGTTGCGGGCGCGGCCCAGCCCCTTGGCCGGATTGTCGCTGATCAGCGTGACCGGCGCCCATTCCAGCGCCACATGCTGCCGGGCCAGGCCGCGGGCCAGCGGTTCGGCAGCAAGGGCCTTGCGGAAGGCGGTGCCTTCGGGACCCGCCAGCGCCTTGGCGGCGTCGGTGGCGGTGCGTTCCAGCCCTTGAGGGGCCGCAGGCAGGATCAGCCGGGCCGGATAGGCCGACCCGCTGGCCCAGTAGCGATCGAAGTCCGCCCCCGCCTCGGTCGCGACGCGCCCGACCGCCAGCACATCCGTGTCCAGATAATGGGGGCCGGGCCCGAAGGCGAAATAGATATTGCCGATGTTGCGGCCCCCCAGGATGGCCGCGGCCCCGTCGGCGATCATCAGCTTGTTGTGCATGCGCCGGTTCAGCCGCACGAAATCCCACAGGAAACCCAGCGATTTGGGCCAGCGCAGGATGAAGGGATTGAACAGACGCACCTCGACCGCGTCCAGCGCGTCCAGCGCCGCAAGGTCGGGGTCCAGCCCCGCGATGCCGTTGTCGTCCAGCAGCAGACGGATGCGTACGCCGCGTTCGGCGGCCTTGCGCAGTTCCGTCAGCAGCAGCAGCCCGGTCGCGTCGCGCTGCCAGATGTAATATTGCAGGTCCAGCGTTTCTTCGGCCTCGCGGATCAGCGAGATGCGGGCGGCAAAAGCGTCGATCCCGTCCAGAAGCTGGATCACCCCGCTGGTTCCGTCGGGATGATCGCGCGCCGCCTGCGCGACCATGCGGCCCAGACTGGTCCGTTCCGACATGAGACGCGCCGCGCTGGGCTGCCGTCCCGTCAGCGGGGGCGGCCGGAAGACGAGCCTGGCGGTCAGCAGCACCGCCGCCACGACTGCCAGCACAAGGCCCAGCAGGCTCATGCGCGGATGCCGCGAGGGGCAGGGATCCCGCTCCTCGCCGACGATGCGACCGGTCGGCAGGACCGGCCGGGGGGCATCAGGCCAGCGCCTTGGCGATGTCTTCGGTCGAGCCCCAGGTCAGGGTCTTGGGGATTTCCCTGACCAGCTTCTGTTCCAGCATCTTGTGGTAATGCTTGCGCATCACGCCCAGCGTGTCCGGGTCGGCGATGATCGCCAGCTCGTCGATCTTGTGGGTCAGGACCATGTGATTGAGCCGTTCGGCGACCTGCTTGGCAAAAGTCGCCTCGTCCTCGTCCCGCGGGGTGGTTTCCTCGGGCTGGCGGCCCTGACTTTCGTCCTGCAGGTGCCGGGGACGCATGCGTTCCGTTTCCTCCAGTTCGATCCCGTGGCGGGCGGTATTGCGGAACAGGATCGCCTGATGGCCATCGGCGACGACGACCGTGGCATTGTGCGAAAGCATGGCATTGTCCTTTCGAGGTTTTTATCCGGGGCAACGCCCCGTCCTTGCCGCGGTTCCTAAGCCAGCGCCCCGCAAAAGGCGCGGATGCGCGCGACCGCATCCGCCAGTTGTTCGTCCGAGGCCGCATAGCTGATGCGGAAATGCGGGGACAGGCCGAAGGCCGCGCCAAAGACCACGGCAACACCGGTGGCCTCCAGCAGTTCCATGGCGAAGGTTTCATCGTCGGCGATCACGCGGCCCCCCGGCGTGCGCCGCCCGATCAGCCGCGCGATCGAGGGATAGACATAGAACGCGCCCTGCGGGGTGGGGCAATCGATGCCCTCGCACTGGTTCAGGCCCGCCACGACCAGATCGCGGCGGCGCTGGAACACCGCGCGGCTGTCGGTGATATAGTCCTGCGGCCCGGTCAGTGCCGCCAGGGCCGCATACTGGCTGATCGAACAGGGGTTCGAGGTCGATTGCGACTGGATCGTGCCCATCGCCCGGATCAGTTCCACCGGACCTGCACCATAGCCGATGCGCCAGCCGGTCATTGCATAGGCCTTGCTGACCCCGTTCATGGTCAGCGTGCGGTCCTTCAGCCCCGGTTCGACCTGCGCGGGCGTCATGAACCGGAAATCGTCATAGACGAGATGCTCATAGATGTCGTCGGCCAGCACCCAGACATGGGGGTGCCGCATCAGCACATCGGTCAGCCCGCGCAGGTCGGTTTCCGCATAACCCGCGCCCGTGGGATTCGAGGGCGAATTCAGGATCACCCATTTCGTCCGCGGCGTGATCGCGGCGTCAAGCTGATCGGGCGTGATGCGATAGCCGGTCCCGATCCCGCCCGTCACGATCACCGGCGTGCCTCCCGCCAGCACCACCATGTCGGGATAACTGACCCAGTAGGGCGCCGGAATGACGACCTCGTCCCCGGGATCGAGCGTCGCCATCAGCGCATTGTAGAGGATCTGCTTGCCCCCGGTGCCGACCGTCACCTGGCTTGGCGCATGGTCGAGCCCGTTCTCGCGCGCGAACTTGTCCGCCACCGCCCGCTTCAGTTCGGCAATGCCGTCCACGGCGGTATAGCGGGTGTGGCCTGCGTCGATCGCGGCCTTGGCGGCCTCGCGGATATGTGCGGGGGTGTCGAAGTCGGGTTCGCCCGCCGACAGGCTGATGATGTCGCGCCCCTGCGCCGCCATGTCGCGGGCAAGCCCGGTCATGGCGATGGTGGGCGAGGGTTTGACGCGCGCCAGCGTCTGGGACAGAAAGCTCATGCCGGGACCCTGAGGTTTGGGGTTTTCCCGGTGATAGGCAGGCCCCCCTCGGCCCGCAAGCGGAAGGACGGCGATGGAAGACCACGACACCCGCCTGCGCCGGCTGGCGATGCGCAGCTGGCGCCGCGGCACGCGCGAGATGGACCTGATCCTGGGACCGTTTGCCGAGGCAAGGCTGGCCGGCATGGACGACGCGGCCCTGGACGCATACGAGGCGCTGCTGGAGGAAAACGACCAGGACCTGTATCCGTGGATCACCGCCCGCATCGGCGGCACGGCTGCGGGGCCGGACCGGCACGCGGCCCTGCTGGATCAGGTCGCGGCCCATGCTGCGGGACGGCTGCGCGACATTCGCGGCGCTTAACCGAATCTTGGGGCTTTTGCGTCAGTCTGGGCCGAACGATGCCCAGCGAAGGTGACGCCCATGACCCGCCTTGCCCTGATCGTCCCGGCCGCGCCCGGACCCCTGCCGGGGACCGATCCCGCGCCCGACGTGACGGATACCTATCTGGAAAGCCTGCAGATCCTTGACCGGCTGCACCGGCTGATGCTGGATCTCATCAAGGATGAATTCGAACGGATCGGGCAGGATGACCTGAACCCGGTGCAGGCGCTGCTGATCTATAACCTCGGCGCGGCCGAGGTGTCGGCGGGCGAGCTGCGGTCCCGCGGCATGTATCAGGGATCGAACGTCAGCTATAACCTGAAGAAGCTGGTTCAGATGGGCTATGTCCATCACGCCCGCAGCGATATGGATCGCCGCTCGGTCCGGGTGCGGCTGACCGACCGCGGTGCGGACATCCGCGACATCGTGGCCCGGCTGTTCGCCCGCCATGCCGAAGGCTTGCGGATGTCGGGCGTGCTGGACGACCCGCCGCTGGTGCTGGTCAACCGCCAGTGGCGGCGGGTCGAACGGTTCTGGTCGGAACAGATCCGCTATATCTATTGACCCGCAGGCCGTGCCTTACCAGTGGCCGGTGTTTTCCATGCTGGCCCAGGGTTCCTGCGGCGGCAGGCGGTCGCCCTTCTGCAGGAACTCGATCGAGATGTTGTCGGGGCTGCGGACAAAGGCCATATGGCCGTCGCGCGGGGGGCGGTTGATCGTCACGCCGTTGTCCATGAGATGCCGGCACATGGCATAAATGTCGTCCACCTCATACGCCAGATGGCCGAAATGGCGGCTGTCCGAGGGCAGCCCCTCGTCCCCGTCCCAGTTGAAGGTCAGTTCGACCGGCGTGTCCTCGCCGCCCTCGGGGGCCATGTAGACCAGCGTGAAGCGGCCTTTCTCGCTTTCGATGCGGCGGATTTCCCGCAGGCCCAGCAGGCCGAAGAAGCGCATCGAGGCGTCCAGATCCAGGACACGGACCATCGTATGCAGATAGCGGATGTTCATTGCGGTTCCTTTCCGTTCGGTCGCGGCGATCCTGCCACGCTGCCCGCTGACTCGCCAGCCGCGGCGCGCTAGGAAGGCCGCGACGAACCTGAAAGGACCCCCCCATGCCGCTGACCCCGGAACAGCAAGCCGAGATCGACGAGGCCCGCGCCACCCCGCGCCCTACGCTGCGCACTGTCGCCGAGGGGATGGAGCGGCATCTGCATGTGGCCCATCCGGTGCTGGACCACGGGCTGATCCGGGTCATCGACTATATGGGCGACGATTCTGCCATCGTGCAGGCCGCGCGGGTGAGTTACGGCCGCGGCACCAGGTCGGTGTCGAACGACGAGGGGCTGATCCGTTACCTGATGCGGCACTGGCATTCGACGCCCTTCGAGATGTGCGAGGTGAAATTCCACGTCAAGCTGCCGGTCTTTGTCGCGCGCCAGTGGATCAGGCACCGGACAGCGAATGTGAACGAGTATTCCGGGCGCTATTCGATCCTGGACCGCGAATTCTATATCCCTGCGCCGGAACAACTGGCCGCGCAATCGACCGTCAACAACCAGGGCCGCGGCGAGGTATTGCAGGGTGACGAGGCGCAGCGGGTGCTGGACATCCTGCGCGACGATGCGACGCGCGCCTATGACCATTACGAGGGGATGCTGTCGCAGGACGGCCAGCAGGGGCTGGCGCGGGAACTGGCGCGGATGAACCTGCCCGCGAATGTCTATACCCAGTGGTACTGGAAGACCGACCTGCACAACCTGTTCCATTTCCTGCGCCTGCGCGCGGACGCCCACGCGCAGTATGAAATCAGGGTCTATGCCGAGGCGATGTGCCGGATCGTGGCGGATTGGGTGCCGCTGGCCTGGGCGGCCTTCGATGACTACCGGCTGGGCGGGGTGCAGTTGTCGGCAAAGGCGGTCGAGGTGCTGAAGCGGCGGCTGTCCGGCGAGGCGGTCACGCAGGAGACCAGCGGGATGAGCAAGGGCGAGTGGCGGGAGTTCGAGGGGATGTGGGGGTGATGGCCCGACACCACGTCCCAACGTGACGTTGGCAACTTTCCACTATATGTTGGGAAGAACAGCAAGCGAGGGCGCACGATGTTTGGCAAGCTGGCCGGACAGCGATTCGGCACGATCATGGCTGACCCGCCTTGGCAGTTTACCAACAAGACCGGCAAGGCAAGGTCGCGCCAGAACACAAGCGCCTGAACCGCTATCCGACCATGCCGCTGGCCGATATTTGTGCCATGCCGGTGCAGCAGTTGGCCGACGATCCGGCGCATCTGTATCTTTGGGTTCCCAACGCCCTGCTGCCCGAGGGGCTGCAGGTGATGAAGGCTTGGGGGTTCGACTATAAATCCAACATCGTTTGGGAAAAGATCCGCAAGGACGGCGGCCCGGATGGTCGCGGGGTTGGCTTCTATTTTCGGAACGTGACCGAGATCCTCCTGTTCGGCGTTCGCGGCAAAGCGGCCCGAACCCTCGCGCCTGGACGGTCTCAGGTCAATCTCATCGCAGCCGAGGAACCTGACGGCGATCTTCTCAAGACCCGGAAGCGTGAACATTCGCGAAAGCCGGATGAGCAATATGGCATCATCGAGTCCTGCTCGCGCGGTCCTTATCTGGAACTTTTCGCACGCGGCGAGCGACCCGGCTGGACGGTGTGGGGCAACCAGGCTGATGACAGCTATCAACCGACTTGGGCAACCTATGCTTTCAACTCGTCGGTCACTGCTGCCGAATGAGTGAGGATGACGACAATTCGATCGAGCGGCTGGACGATGTATCCTTCGGGCGCAACGCCGATCCCGTTGATCTGATCAGGGCCGTTGTCCCCGCCGAGGTCATGGAGCGGTTCGAAGTGTATTCCTACCGGAACGCCGCAAGTGTTCTCGCCAATGGTTTCCCAGACCAGTTCGCGGCGATAATTTCGGCGCTGGGGCGGTTCAAGATCACGACGCGGCAGATCCGCACGCCGGGCGGCAGCAAGTCCGTGATCGCCAAGTATGTGGATACGTTGTTTGACGAGGCGTGGCGGGAGATGCGCATCTCGGCGGATCTGCACGTCAAGCTGCAGCCCCCGAAGGGGATGGCGATCTACAGCAGCTACGTCCGCGAAGGGTTCCTGGATGGGCATCGGATCGACTTCGTCAACGGCCGGGTCGCGCTGGACCTTGAATGGAACAGCAAGGATCAGACCTACGATCGAGATCTTTATGCGTTTTCCGCCTTCTACGATGCGGGCGCCATCGATGCCGGCGTGATCATCACCCGGGGTCCGTCACTCGACAACAGGTTCTTCAGAAGCCTGGGAAAAGTCCTGAACAAGGACGGCAGCGACGGGACTGGCGACGTCTACAAGAAATATGGCGCCTCGACCACGTGGATGGGCAAGCTGCTTTATCGTCTGGACGCGGGGCGCAATAGTGGATGTCCGGTCCTGGCCTTCGGCATCACGCCGAAGTGCGTGGCGGATCATGCGGTGCGGCTTCCCCCACCTTTGCCACCCACGCCCTGACCACCCCCACACTCTCCCCCTCGTCCAGCCACGGGATATGCCCCCGTCCCGGCACCTTGCCATAGATCATGTCCGGCCGCCGCCGCCGCATCTCCTCGACCGCGTCCTCCCCCAGCAGGTCGGACCCCTCGCCGTGGATCAGGGCCAGGGGCAGCCCCTCCAGCGCGTCGAACAGGGGCCAGGCGGTGGCGTCGGGGTCCTTGAAGGCGGCAAGGAACGCCTCGCGCAGGGCGGGGTCATAGGTCAGGTTCACCCCGTCCTCGACCTGGCGATACA
>CALLYR010000277.1 GCA_937859005.1 uncultured Paracoccus sp.
CGGCTGACAGGCTGCCGGACCGGGAACATGCCGTGTTTCCGGATGGCGCGCGGGCGCGCGGGCGAGGTCATCCGCTGGGCCGACCCGCCCACGGGCCGACAGATCGCCGCGCTGGCCGGCGCCCGCCCCAAGGACGGCGCCCTGGCGGCCGCGGGGGCGGCCCGCGCCTTTGACGGCGGGCGCCGCTTGCCGCCGTCGCGCCCGGCCGGATACCTGCCCGGCTTTGCCGAGAGCCTGCGCCGCTGCAGGGACGCGCCGGTCGCGGTGCAGATGCTCAGCAACGGCAAACCCCGGATCGAGGCCGGGATCGACATCGACGACGCGGCTGCGGCCTTCGACTACTATGCCGGCATGGCCAAGGCGTTCGGCGCGCACCGGGACGGGCGCGGTCGAACTGGCCGGCCAGATGCGCCTGCGCCGACCGCATCCATGTGCAGGCGGGCATCCAGGACGCCGGCGGCTGTCATGCCGCCTCGGCCCATGAGGCGACCGATGACGCCGCGGCCGGGATCATGCCGCATGCCGCGGAAACGGGCTCTCAGCGGTCATCTCCGGCGCCTGCGCCCGCTCTCAGGATGGCGCCGGGACTGCCGCCATGCCGGCCTGCGCCACCGCCTTGCGGTCGAAGCTGAGGGTCGCGCGGCAGCCGGCATCGCGGGCGGCAAGCGCGATCATGTGGTCCGAGAACCCTGCCCCGCCCCGGCGGTAACGCTCGACGGCAAGGCCGGTGCGGTCGGGGGCCTCGACGACCAGTTCGCGGGCGGCCAGCAGCCCGTCCAGCGCCGCCGCGATGTCCTGCCGCGGCAGGACATAGGCACGTTCCAGCACCCAGACCAGTTCGACCACCACCTCGCGGCAGAGAAAGCCCGGCTCGGACTCGGTAAGGCGCGCAAACAGCGCCGTGGCCTGCGCCGATTGCGCAGGATCGTCCTGGGTCAGAAAGCGCACGACCACATTCGTGTCGAGAGCGATCATCCGTCCTGCGCGCCCCCGGCGATCGCCGCCTCCATCTCGTCGGTCGGGATCGGGCGCTGCCCCTCGCGCCGCAGGATGCCCTTGAGCGAGGCCACGGGCCGCGCCCGCATCAGCCGCACCTGCCCGTCGTCGAGGATGACATAGCGCAGCCGGTCGCCGGGCGCGAGATCCAGCACCTGCCGCACGGCTTTGGGCAAGGTGGTCTGGCCCTTGATGGTGATGGTGGATTCGGACATGGGATCGGTCCTGCAGCAATGCGTTCCGCGTTCCGCATTACATAGCGCGCGCCGAGCGCCGGTTCAAGCGCGCCCCTCAGCCCCGCACCGTCACCCCCGCGAGGGCGGGATCGGTCCGGCGCAGCGCGGTCAGAAGCCGCTCGCGCAGATTCGCCAGCACATAGCTGGCGTGAAAGCGGCTTGGGGCCAGAAGGATGAGCTGTCCCGCCTCGACCCCCGCATCGGCCAGGGGCGCGATCCAGGCCTGGAACACGGCACGGTCCTCGGCCGCGAGCAGCGCGCAGGCGGCGGCCCAGGTCTCGCTGTCGGGGGTCGGGGCCGGGGTCCGGCGGAAGGGGACGACGGTCGTGCCCTCCCCTGCCCCGGCGGTTTCGGCGGCGCGGCCGCCCATGCGGTCCAGGAAATCGGGGCCGATGTTCGGCCAGGCGGGCCGCGTGTCCAGCAGGATGCGGTCCAGCCCCAGTCCCAGCACCGAGACGCGCCCGCGCGCGCCCGGACGCTTGACGACGACCCAGCCCAGCTCGCGCAGCCGGGCCATGTCGCGTTTGACCGTGCGCTCGTCCACCGCCCACAGCCGCGCGATCTCGGCCTGGCCCATCGTCAGCTCGTCGCGCTGCC
>CALLYR010000278.1 GCA_937859005.1 uncultured Paracoccus sp.
CCCGCCCGCCTGCATCTGCGTCCACGCCTTCGCGAACCAGTAGCAGACCAGATCGGCGCCCCCCGGCACCTGCGGCCAAGCGCGGCGCAGGGCGGCGGTATAATCCTCGCCCAGTTCGCGGATCATCTTCTTGTTGCCCAGGAACGGCGGATTGCCCACCACCACATCCGCCGCAGGCCAGTCGGCCGGGCCGCCGTCCGGCCCCAGCACTGCGTCGCGGTTCTGGATGGTTTCCAGCGGGCGCAGGATCGGGTTGCGCGCAGCCTCGAAGCCGTTGCGGCGCATCCACTGGATTTCCCCGATCCAGACCGACACGCGCGCCAGCTCGGCCGCATAAGGGTTCATTTCGATCCCCAGCACGCATTCCGGCCCGATCCGGGGAAAGCCGCGCGGCAGGCCCAGCGCCTCGGCGTCCAGATTGACGCGATGCTCGATGTCCTTCAGCGCCAGCAGCGCCAGATAGAGGAAGTTGCCCGATCCGCAGGCCGGGTCCAGCACGCGAAAGGCGGCCAGCCGTTCAAGAAAGGCTTCCTTGATGGTTGCGGCCTCGTTCTGTGCCCGCGTGCGGGCCGCGGGGCTGCGGGCCGCTGTCGCCTTGTCCAGCGCCGCCTGAATCTCTGCCTGCCGCGCCTGCCATTCGTCCAGCAAGGGCTGGATGATGACGGGTTCGACAATCTGCATGATCTTGTCGCGGTCGGTGTAATGCGCGCCCAACTGGCTGCGCTTGTCCGGGTCCAGCCCGCGTTCAAACAGCGTCCCCATGATCGAGGGGTCGATGTCCGACCAGTCCAGCCGTGCGGCTGCCAGCAGCTCGTCCACATCCTCGGCTTCCAGCGACAGGGCGTCGGCATCGTCGAACAGCCCACCGTTGAACCATTCCACCTGTTCAAAGCCCACCATGCCGCCCGACTGCATCGCGGCAAACAGGGTCGCGGCATGGGTCTGGAACATCTGCGGCTGCCGCTTCGCATGTTCAATCATGCGCTGGAACATGCGGCCCGGCAGCAGGTTCACGTCCTCCGCGAACATGCAGAAGATCAGGCGGTTCACGAAGTGGGCGACCCGGTGCGCCTCATGCCCGCGCCGCCGCAGGTTCATGGCAAGGGCGGCAAAGCGGGACGCGGCTTCCTCGGTCAACCCCTGCCGGGTCCGGGCCGGGCGCAGCCATTCGGGGTCCAGGAAGGCCGCGCGCAGCAGGTCGCGCTTGCCCGCGTCCGCCAGTTCGTCCAGCGCAATGGCGTGAACCTGCTGAACCGTATTCGTCCAGTTGGTGTGAAGCTGGATGCGGTCCATGTCGGACACGATCAGGAGCGGCGGGTTTTCCAAGGCCACGGCATATTGCTGAAGCTGGGCAAAGGCGGCCTTCAGATCCTTGCGCCTGCCCTTGTATTCCCAAGCAAAGCAGCCGCGCCGCCACACGTCCGCCCAGCCCTCGCCCCCGCTTGTCTTGGTCGCGCCCTTCTCGAAGGTGAACCAGTCGCCTTTCGGGTCCGCCGTCACCGGATCGTCAATGTTCAGCAGGCGGCACAGGTCCAAGAAATGCGCCTGCGAGGCGCTGCGCTCCTTCAGTTCGACCTTGCGCCACTTGGTGATGAAGTCGTGCGGCGTCATGGCGTCCCCTCGGCTGGCCGGGGTATATGAGCGGGCGCGCAGGGGCGGTGCAAGGAGCGGTTGAATGGTGACGGAACGCGATGCGCTGGCGGCCTATAACGAGCGGGTGAAGCTGTTTGCCGGGTTCATCAACGCGCTGGGCATCGGCATGATCGGCTTTGCCGTGCTGCGCCCGCTGGCGGACAGCCTGTCCAACGCATCCTGGGCCGCGGCATGGTGGGCGGGAACCGGACTCGCATTGCACGGCGTTTCTCACTATATTCTGGGCAGGCTGCGGAAGGAGGTGAAGGCATGACGCTGTTCGAGTTCATCGTCCCTGTCATCGCGCTGGCGGTTGCGGGCGCGGGTATCCTTGTGCTGCGGCGTCAGGAAAAGGCGCTGGACGGCCCGCAGGCAAAGCACCATCCGGCCGAGTGACGATATATATTGCCGGTAAGGCTGACCAAGGGGGCTGCGGCCCCCTTTCTTGTGGGTCCCCGCTTGGGCATCCCGCGCCCGTTCCGCCCAGCGCAGGCAGGGCATCGCGGGAAGGACAGCCCAACCCCAACCCGGCTTTTCCGCGCGGCCAACAGGCCCTGCGCCGGGGGCCGCGCACCCGCCCCTGTCCAATGCCGCCGCAACGGTCCCTGAACCGGGGGGCGGTCGAGAGTCCGAGGCCGCTTGCGCCCGGCACCCGTGTCCCTCTCACGCGCGGACAATTTTCCCGGCGGCGGTTGCGGGCTGCGCACTTGTCCGAAATTCGCAGGGTTTGCGGGTTCCTCACCGGGCGCGCATCCTGACGAATCCGCGCACTGCGCACCGCGGAACTGGGGGGCGGCTGGAAAGCCCGGCCCCGCGCGGGGTCTGACCGGCAGTCCCCTGCAAGATGAACGCTAATACAGGTTTTCCCTCTCCCGCGCGCGCAAGGGTGGGGGCGGCTGGAAAGCCAGGCAGGTCCGCGCCCCTTTTTCCGGCGTGGCATAAACAGGCCGCAGGGCATCACCCCATGCGCTTGATTTTCTCTTGTTTGTTTATCGAGCGGCCCGGCCTGCCCCGTGAAGGGGCTGCGCATCCCCATTCATCATCATCGCCCAACCCCGCCGTTTCCTGCTTTCACTCCATGAAGGGACGGCGGCACCTTAAGGTTTTCTCAGGGTGCAGCCGGGCCTGCCGTCAGGGTGCGCAGGCCAGGGGTCTGTCAGGTTCTTCCCGGCGGCTGGCTTGCGCAGGGGGGCGCAGCGCGGGAATGTGCCAGCGACAGGGGGATTTTTTGGGCGTCCGTGGCGTCCATGTCGGCCCGGCTGGCATCGGTGTTCATCAGGCAGATTCTTGCACCCCTTGAGGGGGCGGCAGAATTCCCGGCCAATCTGCGGATGCCTGCCGGGCTGTAAAGGCGTCCGTGGCGTCCATCCTAACAGCCCATCCCGCGCGCGTCGGCGTCCTGAAATACGGCCGGGTTAAAATCCGGTCATCCTTCATCGCCAAAAGCTTGCGGGGCTGACCTGTCCCGCGCCTTCGCCTTGGCCCAGCGGCGGCGCTGGGCATCCCGGATGCGTGCGATGCCTTCGGGCGTGCGTGCCCCCGTGGACAGCCCGCCGTGGAACTTGCAGCGCTGCCTGCCCGGCTCGGACTTGTTGCGGCAAGGCGTGCCCTTGCGGGTCTTGGCCCCGCAGCGGACACGGCGGCGGGCGGCGCGTTCAGCTTCACGGGCCTGCCATGCGGCCAACTGCGCGGCGGCAAGGGCGTCCATCCGCTCGGAGAGGGACAGCACCCCATCCCCGCGCGCGTGCGTAGTGGTGCAAAGAACCGGCCAGACCACCCAGCCCAGCGCCCCGGCCATGCGCTGCACGGCCCAGCCGCGCGGGTCCAGATGGTGCGCGGCTTCCCAATACTGCACCGCTGTCCGCCCCACGCCCGCCTTGGCGGCAAGCTGGCGCTGGGTCAGTCCGGCGGCTTTGCGGCGGGCGGCCAGTTCCGCGCCTGCGGGTCCGTGGTGCGGCTTCATGGGCTTGTCCTTTCGTCGGCATGGGGCGCGGCCCGAGTGCCCGCCTGCGGGGCGTATCCGTCACCCTGCGGGACCTCGGGGGCGCGATGGCGCACGAAGCGGATGGACCGGGTTGCCCGTTCCTCGGTTGTCAGCCCGGCCTAATGGCGCAGGGGCATGGGCGTGAAGCACAATGTTGCGCCCCGCCAGGCGAATAGCAGGGCCTCGGGGTCTGCGCCTTTGCGGGTCAACTGCCGGGCCAAGGCGCAGACGCTGGCAATCCCGCGCAGGTCGAGATGGACGGGCACGGGGGCGCGGGGCGCAGTCCCGTCCTGCTGTTCCGGGTTCCGGTCCACGCTCATTGGCAGGGCCTCCCGTCCAGACAGGCCAGCGCCGTTGTCCGGTCCTGCCATCGCCAGCACTTGCCGCAGAACAACCGCCCCTGCGGGCCGTGCCGCTCAAGGTCGGACATGGCGTCCCAGCGGTCGCGGCTCACCCATTCGCCGCACCATGTCACCACCATTCCGGCATGGAGCGGCACAACGGGGGCACTGGGCCTAGACGCGACCTCGGGACAAGACCCCGGCTCGGACAGAACCCCCTCGGCTCGGGACAAAACCCCCGTCCCCTGCGCAGTCACGCTGTCACCCTGGGGACATTGGGACAAAGCGGACAGAACCCCGGAAACCTCGTGTTTGCCGGGATTTTGAATGTCCCACCCTCCGGGACAAAACCTTTCTGTCCGGGACAAAACCCCATACTCTGGCGCTGACGCGGGGGTTTTGTCCTTTCTGTCCCAATGTCCCACTGTCCCCACCCCGGTATGGGCCATTGCCTTGGCGCTGGGCGCGCGGGCCATTTCAAGCCAGATGCTCATGCCGCTGCCTCCCAGATTGCGGGGTTCACGTCATAAGCGCGGACGGGCCGCCCACCTTTCGCCACCCTGGGCGGCGCGGCCAACCGGATGATGTCCGCTTCTTCAAGGGCGCGGATTGCGGGGGCCAGCTTTGCCTCGCTGCCCAGCACCGCCCTGTCGCCGTCGCGCATGGCCTGCCGGGTCGTGAAGCTGCGCCAGCCCTCGTCGCGAATGATGGACAGCAGCACCCGCGCGGCGCGTTCTTCTCTCGGGACGCTGGCGGCCCCGTAAGCCCGGCGGGCCATCGGCAAGGCGTATTCGGCCAGAAAGTGACAGGCGCGGCCAAACTCGGCGCGCGTGATGCGCCGGGGGTCGTCGGCCCCATCGAAGGCATGGGCGATGCCCGCCAGCACCAGCGCCAGCCGAGCGGCCATGCCGGGCAGCTTGCCGATAAAGGACAACAGCAGCCCCTCGGCCTCGGCCTCCCATCCGGCACACGTCCTGCGCCAGGCGTTCATCATGGCCTGGGCGTCGGCATCGAAGGGCACGATCCATGGGCGCAGGTTCCCGTTGTCGTCGGGCACCAGGTCCAGTGCCGTCAGCCGGGCCATCGCGGCGTCGGCCAGCGTGTCGGATGCCA
>CALLYR010000279.1 GCA_937859005.1 uncultured Paracoccus sp.
CTGGCGCGCAATCAGGATGGGGACTGCGATGCGGCGGATCATTCATACGGCGGTGGTGGCGGCTTGCCTGACGGGCGGCACGCTGTCCGCGCAGGCACAGGGGCCGTTCACGCCGCTTGTCCATGTCAACAATGCGGCGGTCACGCAGTACGAACTGGATCAACGCATCCGCTTCATGTCGCTGTTGCGGGCACCCGGCGCGGACCGGGACTCGGCGCTGAAGGCGCTGATGGAGGACCGGCTGAAGCTGCAGGCCGCGCGCCAGCTGGGCATCACCGTCAGCGACAAGGGGCTGGAACAGGGCCTGGCTGAATTCGCAGGCCGCGCCAACATGGATGTCGAAACCTTCACGCAGGAACTGGCAAAGGATGGGGTCGAACCCCAGGCCTATCGCGATTTCGTCAAGGCGGGCGTCGCCTGGCGCGAGGTCGTGCGCCAGCGCATCGTCCCCACCATCCGGGTGTCGGAGACCGAAATCGACCAGGCAATGCGCAAGGAAGTCGAAACCCCCATCGTCACCCGGGTGCTGGTATCCGAACTGGTCATCCCCGCGCCCCCCGGCCAGGAACAGGCGGCGCAGGCCCGGGCGCAGCAACTGGCGGAAACGGTGAAATCCGAAGCCGCCTTTGCCGCCGCCGCGCGGCAGTATTCGGCCACCCCCAGCGCGGCGCAGGGCGGGCGGCTGGACTGGACCCCGCTGGAAAACCTGCCCCCCGTCCTGCGCCAGCTGATGCTGAGCATGCAGCCCGGCACCATCAGCCAGCCGCTGACCGTGCCCGGCGCGGTCGTGCTGTTTTTCCTGCGCGACACGCAGGGGCGGCTGCGGGCGGGCGCGGCGGAACAGACGGTCGATTACGTCACGCTGGACCTGCCCTCGGCGGCGGACGGGGCGCAGATCCTGGCGCGCGCCGACAGTTGCGATCAGGTCTTCGTCGAGGCCAACCGCTTTGCCGGCGATCCCATCCGGCGGCAGACGCAACCCCTGGGCGCGGTTCCCGGCGACATCGCGCAGCGGATGGCCAGCCTGGATACGAACGAGGGCACGGTCATCGATTATGGCGCGGGGGCACGGCTGGTCATGCTGTGCCGCCGGATGCCTTCGCTGATCGCGGAGAACACCCCCGACACCACCCTGCCCGGTCTGCCGCAACCGCCGGTGGCTGCGGCTGCCGCCCCGGATGCCGCCAATGCCGCCAGCGATGCCGCCGTGGCGGCGGGCGTGGCCCAGCCGTCCGAGCCGCCGCTGACTTCGCGCGAGGCCACGCGCGAGGCGATCTTCAACCGCAAGATCAACGCCGCCGCCGATGCCTATCTGGCCGAGCTGAAGGCCGACGCGATCATCCGCAGGCCATGACCGGCAGGGGGGGGACTGGCGCCATGCCCGCGCCACTGATCCTGACCTGCGGCGAGCCGGCCGGAATCGGGCCGGAACTGGCGCCACAGGCGCTGGCCGCGGGCGTGCCCCTCGTCTGGATGGGCGATCCGCGGCATCTGCCCGCGGGCACGCGCTGGATCGAGATCGCATCGCCGGGCGATGCCGTGCCCGAGGGCACCTTGCCGGTGCTGCGCCATGATTTCGCCGCCCCCGCGGTGCCCGGCCGCCCCGATCCCGCCAATGCGGCCGGCGTGGTCGAGGTGATCGCGCGCGCGGCGCGGCTGGCGATGTCGGGCGCGGCGGGCGGCATCTGCACCCTGCCGATCAGCAAGCAGGCCCTGAAGGAAGGCGCGGGTTTTCCCTTTCCGGGCCATACCGAATATCTTGCCGATCTGGGCGGCGGGGCGAAGGTCGCGATGATGCTGGCCTCGACCACGGTGGACCCGCCCTGCCGCGTCGTGCCCGCGACGATCCATATCCCGCTGGACCGGGTGCCCGCCGCCCTGACCCCCGCGGTGCTGGAGGATGCCATCCGCATCACCCATGCCGCGCTGATCCGCGATTTCGGCATCCCCGCCCCCCGCATCGCGGTCGCGGGCCTGAACCCCCATGCCGGCGAGGGTGGGACCATGGGCCGGCAGGAGGTGGACTGGATCGCCCCCTTGCTGGATCGCCTGCGGGGCGAAGGGATGGCGCTGTCGGGGCCGCTGCCCGCCGACACGATGTTCCATGCGCCCGCGCGGGCGCGTTATGACGCGGCGGTCTGTGCCTATCACGATCAGGGGCTGATCCCGATCAAGACGCTGGATTTCGCGGGCGGCGTCAATGTCACGCTGGGGCTGCCCTTCGTGCGCACCTCGCCCGACCACGGCACCGCCTTCGACATCGCGGGGCAAGGCCGTGCCGACCCGTCCTCGACGCTGGCCGCGCTGCGGATGGCGTGGAACATGGCCTGCGCCCGCGAGGCGGCATGACTGTTCCACCTTGTTCACATGATATCCTGCGGGGTTTCCCAGCGTCCGGCAAATGGTCCGGTGAACCGTTTTCGGTAACTTCCGAGCACTTGGGAAACGGTCCAGCGGACCGCTTCCAGCGAGGAAGGGCCAGGGCAGTGGCAAGGGGGGGCAGAATCCCCCCGGTCCGCGGCCCATGAGCGCCATCGACGGCCTGCCCCCCCTGCGCGAGGTGATCGCGCGCCATGACCTGCGCGCGAAAAAGCAGCTGGGCCAGAATTTCCTGCTGGACCTGAATCTGACCGCGCGCATCGCGCGGGCGGCAGGTGATCTGACACAATGCGACGTGATCGAGGTCGGCCCCGGCCCCGGCGGGCTGACCCGCGGGCTGCTGGCCGAAGGGGCGCGGCATGTGCTGGCGATCGAAAAGGATGCCCGCGCCATTCCGGCGCTGCAGGAAGTCGCCGCGGCCTATCCGGGGCGGCTGACGGTGATCCACGGCGATGCGCTGGACATCGACCCGCTGGCCCATGTGACGCCGCCCGTCCGCATCGCGGCGAACCTGCCCTACAACATCGGAACCGAGCTTCTGGTGGGCTGGCTGACGCCGCCCGACTGGCCGCCGTTCTGGCAATCGCTGACGCTGATGTTCCAGAAAGAGGTGGCGAGCCGCATCGTGGCCAGGCCCGGCGGCAAGGATTACGGGCGGCTGGCGATCCTGGCGCAGTGGCGCTGCGAGGCAAGGATCGTGCTGAGCCTGCCGCCGCAGGCCTTCGTGCCCGCGCCCAAGGTCGAATCGGCAGTGGTCCATCTGACCGCCCTGCCCGCGCCGCGGTATCCCGCCGATCCGAAGGTGCTGGAAGAGATCACCCGTGCCGCCTTCGGCCAGCGGCGCAAGATGCTGCGGGCGGCGCTGCGCGGGATTCACCCCGGCATCGAATCGCTGCTGGAACAGGCCGGCATCCCGCCCACGGCGCGGGCCGAGGAGATCGACCTCTGCGCCCTCGCCCGCGCGCTTTCATCGGCGCGGGCGGGGGGCTGAGGCTTACTCGCCCGACGCGGCCTCGGTCTCCGGCTTGGCCGGGATTGGGCTTTCGGCCTCCCGCTTGCGCGAGCGGGCACGGGGCGCAGCGGCGCGGCGTCGGGCCGGCGGCGGGGCATCCTCGCGGGATTCAGGTGTATCGACCGGGCCTTCGTCGCCTTCGACAGAGACGGGTTCGGGCATCCCGGAAGTGCCATCCCCCTCTGTGCCCGTCTCGCCCGCAGGGACGGCCTCGTCCGTGGCGGCAAGTTCGTCCGGGGTCAATCCCGGCACCGCCTGTTCAGGGGCGGGCTGTTCAGGGACAGCATGCTCCACCGGGATCTGAACCTCGGCGGTATTCCCCTCGGCGCGATCCTCGGCGCCGCGTTCCTCTTCGGCCGGGGCCGGGCGGCGGTTGTCGCGGCGATCCTCACGCCGGTTGTCCCGGCGCTCTCCGCGGTCGTCGCGACGTTCTCCGCGGTCGTCGCGGCGTTCGCCCCGGTTCTCGCGGCGCTCGGCACGGTCATCGCCCTGGTCGTCGCGGCGATCCCCCCGGTCGCTGTGACCGTTGCCGTTCTGGCCCTGCGGGCGATCGTCGCGGTCGTCGCCCTGCCCGAACTGCGCCTGGCGTTCGGCCTGCTCGCGCTGCGCCTCGCCCAGCATGCGGGTGTAATGTTCGGCGTGCTGGAAAAAGCTCTGCTCCGCCACGCGGTCGTTCGACAGTTGCGCGTCACGGGCCAGCGCCAGGTATTTCTCGATGATCTGCTGGGGCGTGCCGCGGACCTTGCCTTCGGGGCCGGAGCTGTCGAAGACGCGGTTGACGACGTTGCCCAGCGACCGCTGGTTGCGGGACTTGTTGCGCGAACGGGACTTGGATGATCTCATCGTGCCAAATATGTTGTCCGGCGCGTCATGCGCCTGGATGCGGTTGGGGTCGCGTCCGTCAAGAAAGGCCGGTTCGGAACCGGCTGTTCGCGGAAGGTTACCTGCAAGACTGTGCGGCTGACCCGTGTGGGGCGTCACGCCCCCGTCACGCGGACTGCTAACCACGCGTCCGGCGATATGGCAAGGGAAATCGCCCGGAAAAGCTTCGATCACGGCGATTTTCAGCCAGCGCTGCGGCCTGACACCAGCCGGTCGCGCCCATCCAGATCGGGGGCGACCGTGACCTGATGCAGACCGGCGGCGCAAAACAGCCCGGCGACCGCTGCGCCCTGGCCGGGGCCAATTTCCACCATCATCCAGCCGCCGGGGGCAAGATGCGCGCCTGCCCCCGCCGCGATGGCGCGATAGGCGCCAAGCCCGTCCCCCTCGTCGGTCAGGGCCGCACGGGGTTCCCAGTCGCGCACCTCGGGCGAAAGCCCCGCCATCTCGGCGGCGGCGATATAGGGGGGGTTCGAAACGATCAGGTCGAACTGCCCGTGGACTGCGGAAAACCAGTCCGACTGCGCGAAAGCCGCATTGATGCCCAGCGCCGCCGCATTCGCCCGCGCCACGTCCAGCGCGGCGGGCGACAGGTCCACCCCCAGCCCGGCCGCGCCCGGCCGGTCCGCCAGCAGCGACAAAAGGATCGCCCCGGTTCCGGTGCCCAGGTCCAGCACCGTCCGCCACGGCCGATCCAGCGCGGCCGCCACCAGCGTTTCCGTTTCCGGGCGCGGGTCCAGTGTGTCGCGGGTCACGCGGAAGCGGTGTTTCCAGAAATCGCGCCAGCCGACGATCTGGCTG
>CALLYR010000280.1 GCA_937859005.1 uncultured Paracoccus sp.
GGCAGGACGGCGCGATGATCGCGGGCGCGGCAAGGGCTGCCAGCCGCTCGACCGACCGGATCCCCATCGCGGTGTTGGCGACCTGAAGGGCTGCGAACAGCACATACCAGACGAACCAGTTGGAAAAGCCGAAGAAATGTTCGCCGATCCCGTTCAGGGCCAGCGCGCCCAGATAGGTCTGGATGCCGAACCACATCGCCGCGACCACCCCACGCGAGACGGCGGGCAGATGGGTGCCGTGGACGCCGAAGGGGGCGCGCAGATAGACGGCAAAGCTCAGCCCGTGTTCGGTGCCGATGTCGGCGGTCAGCAGCATGAAGGCGCCGGTGACCAGATTGGCGGCCATGATCGTCAGGATCACGGTCGAAAGCCCCATGCCCCCCTGCACGCCGGTCGCGCCCAGCGAATAGGTGGCGATGATGACGGCGATGCCGACCCAGATCCAGACATAGCCCCACAGCCCGAGGGGCCGCTGGCCGAGGGTGGTGGGCAGGATGGATTCCTCGATCAGCGCGCCGCGGCGGGCATCGAGGTCCGACAGGCTGTCGGTCGTCAATGTCATGGTGATGTTCCCCGTTGAGAAGGCCCGCGTTTTCCCCGCGGTGCCGAAAGGAAAAGGGCCGCGGTGGCGCGGCCCTTTCCGGTTCACTGGCGCGCGGCCCGGATGGCGCGGCGCAGCTTGTCCGTGGCGGCCATGTCCACGGTTTCCTCGTCAAGATCGACGGCGACGCCATAGACCTCGCGCGCGTGATCGACGCTGCAGAAGCCGTCCAGAACGTCCTCCAGCACCTTCTGGGGCGGGCGCTTCAGCGGGTCGCCGTAGCCGCCGCCGTTCGGGCTGTAATAGGCCATGACGTCATCGGCGTTGACCTTCAGACCCGAGAACTTGGAATGCATCTCGCGCCCGTTCTCGGGATCATTGGCGTTATAGACCACGCAGCGCCCCACCGCCCCGTCGGTGCCGCCGAAGATGCCCCAGGGCGCCTCGGTGTGGCGTTCGGATTCGTGGGTGATGAAGGCCTCGGTCAGCACCCGCTGGGACTTGACCACGCCGATGCCGCCCCGGAACTCGCCCGCGCCGGGCGGCTGGTCGTCGCGCAGCTCATAGCGGTCGCAGATCATGGGAATGTGCATCGCC
>CALLYR010000281.1 GCA_937859005.1 uncultured Paracoccus sp.
TGGCGCGGGGGTGACGGGCAGGGGGGTGGGGCCGCTGTTCGATGGCCGGGCCGGGGTGGCGCCGGGCGCGGATCATGCGCCGCGCGTCCCGTTCCGGCCTGAATGCGCCGAGGCTGCCCTGAAACGCAACCCCGTGCTCTGATGCCCCTTTTCCCCTGCGGGGGTTTGTGACTATCATGCAACCTGTGCGGAAGCGCCGGGATCAGGCGTGAAGAATCGGGTGCAAACCCCGCAACGGCCACCGGAAAACCGGGGCGAACGAGGCAGATGTGGCGGGCAGGTCGAGCAGGACAGCCCACACCGTAGCGGTCCTGATGGGCGGCCCCTCCGCAGAACGCGAGGTGTCGCTGTCATCGGGGCGCGGATGCGCGGATGCGCTGCGGGTGGCGGGATATGATGTGGTCGAGATCGAACTCGGCCCGGACGAGGGCGCGACACTGTCCACGCGCCTGGCGCAAGTGCGTCCCGATGTCGTCTTCAACGCGCTGCACGGCCGCTGGGGCGAGGATGGCTGCGTCCAGGGCCTGCTGGAATGGCTGCGCATTCCCTATACCCATTCGGGCGTGCTGGCCTCGGCGCTGGCGATGGACAAGACCCGCGCCAAGGAGGCGTTCCGCGCCGCCGGGCTGCCGGTGGTGGACAGCGTGATCGCCGACGCCTGCGAGGTGCGGGCGCGCCATGTCCTGCCGCCGCCCTATGTCGTCAAGCCCAATGACGAAGGCTCGTCCGTCGGCGTCTATATCGTGCATGACGGCGCGAATAGCCCGCCGCAGCTGTCCGACGCCATGCCCGCGCGGGTGATGGTCGAAACCTATGCGCCGGGGCGGGAACTGACGACCGCCGTGCTGGGGGACCGGGCGCTGGGCGTGACCGAGATCATCACCGAGGGCTGGTATGACTACGACGCCAAATATTCGGCGGGCGGGTCGCGCCATGTCGTCCCGGCCGACATCCCGGCGGACATCGAGGCCGCCTGCCTGGATTACGCGGTCCGCGCGCATCGGGCGCTGGGCTGCCGGGGGCTCACGCGCACCGATTTCCGCTGGGACGATTCGCGGGGCCTGGCCGGGCTGGTCCTGCTGGAAACCAACACCCAGCCGGGCATGACGCCGACCTCGCTTGCGCCCGAACAGGCGGCGGTCGCGGGCATGGATTTCCCGGCGCTGTGCCGCTGGATCGTGGAGGACGCGCTGTGCAGGGACTAGAACGCCCCGGTGTGCCCGCCAATCCGGGCATGCGTCCGGCGCCGGCCCGTCCGGCAGGCGCGCGCCCGCAGCCCGCGCGCGGGCCCCGGCGCGACCCCGCGCCGTCGCGGCTGGCTTACCGCCTGCACCGGCTGTGGCTGACGCCGCTGTATCGCCGGGTCGTGCGGGTGGGTCTGCCCGTGGTCCTGACGGCCATGATCGCGGGTCTGTGGCTGTCGGACGAGACGCGCCGCGCCTCGGTTTCCGGGGCCGCCACGGCGCTGATCGACAAGGTGCAGTCGCGCGAGGAATTCATGGTCCGCACCATGGAGATCGAGGGCGCGTCCCCCGCCGTGGACAAGGGCCTGCGCGCGATGCTGCCGGTGACGCTGCCCGCGTCGAGCTTCGACTTCGACCTGGCCGCGTTGCGGGCGCAGGTGGAAAAGCTGGATGCGGTGGAGCGGGTGGATCTGCGGATCAGGCCGGGCGGCATCCTGTCGGCGGTCGTGACCGAACGCCAGCCTGCGGTGCTGTGGCGCCATGCGCGCGGCATCGACATCCTGGACCATACCGGGCACCGCGTGGCCTCGGTCACATCGCGCGAGGTGCGCCGCGACCTGCCGATGATCGCAGGCGAGGGCGCGGGCGCGCATGCGGCCGAGGCGCTGGCGCTGATCGATGCGGCCGGGGCGGTGCTGCCGCGGCTGCGGGGTCTGGAACGGATGGGCGAGCGGCGCTGGGACGTGGTGCTGGACCGCGGCCAGCGCATCATGCTGCCGGCCGGGCGGGCGGTGCCCGCGCTGGAACGCGTCATGGCGATGGACAAGGCCGACGGCCTGCTGACGCGCGATGTGGTGGCGGTGGACATGCGCAATCCCCATCGCCCCGTCCTGCGGCTGGGCTTCAGCGCGCAGAACATGCTGCGCCGCGCGCAGGGCCTGCCCGAACTGGGGCCGGACGGACAGGTGATCGAACCTGCGGATGACGCGGCAGCCTCGGCCCCGAAGGGTGGCCGGGCAGGAAGCAACAAGCCCGCCAAGGGCTGAGGAAGGGGCAGGAACGGAACGGCGATGCGGGATCTTTACCAGGCGCAACGGGCGATGCGGCAGATGCGGCGGCAGGCGATGGCTCGCGGGGTGATGGCCGTGCTGGACATCGGCACGTCCAAGATCACCTGCGTCGTGCTGCAGTTCGACGGCCCCGGACAGTTCCGCGAAACCGACGGCGTGGGGCCGATGGCGGGGCAGTCCAGCTTTCGCGTGATCGGCCAGTCCACCACCCAGTCGCGCGGAGTCCGTTACGGCGAGATCGAGACCGTGGCCGAAACCGAATGCGCCATCCGGCAGGTCGTGCAGAACGCCCAGAAACAGGCCGGGCTGCGCGTCGATCACGTGATCGCCACCATCGCCGGGGCGCGGCCGGCCTCATACGGTCTGGCGGGCGAGATCACGCTGACCGCGGGCAAGGTCAGCGAACATGACGTGGCGGCGGTGCTGGCCTCGTGCGATGTGCCCGATTTCGGGCGGGGCCGCGACGTGCTGCACGCCCAGCCGGTGAACTTCGCCGTCGATGCGCGGTCGGGCCTTGCCGATCCGCGCGACCATGTCGGCAACCGGCTGGCCGTGGACATGCATGTTCTGACGGTGGACGCCCATGCGGTGTCGAATCTGGTCCAGTGCATCCGCCGCTGCGACCTGGAACTGGCCGGTGTGGGCTCGGCCGCTTATGCCGCGGGCCGCGCGGCGCTGGTCGAGGACGAGCAGGAACTGGGCGCGGCCTGCATCGACATGGGCGGCGGGGTCACCGGCATTTCCATCTTTCTCAAGAAGCACATGATCTTTGCCGATGCGGTGCGCATGGGCGGCGATCTGGTGACGCAGGACATCGCCAAGGGCCTGCGGGTGCCGGTGCAGGCGGCCGAATGGCTGAAGACCCGGCATGGCGGGCTGGAGGCCACGGGCCGCGACGACCACGACATGATCGAGGTCGGCGGCACTTCGGGGGCCGAGACGGGCGACTGGGACACTGACCGCCGCAGCGTCAGCCGCGCCGACCTGATCGGCATCATGCGCCCCCGGACCGAGGAAATCCTGGACGAGGCGCGGGCCATCCTGGACGCGGCGGGCTTTGACCAGATGCCGTCGCGGCAGGTGGTGCTGACCGGGGGTGGCAGCCAGATTCCGGGGCTGGACACGCTGGCCGCGCGCATCCTGGGCCAGAATGTCCGCATCGGCCGGCCGCTGCGCATCACCGGCCTGACCCGGCGGCACACCGGGCCGGGCCATGCCGCGACCGTGGGGCTGGCGCTGCATGCGGCCAATCCGCAGGACGAATGGTGGGATTTCGAGATACCGCTGGAGCATCGCGGCGTGGTCGGCGTGCGCCGGGCCCTGCGCTGGTTCAAAAACAACTGGTGATTGGGCGGAATTTCCTGCATTCACTCGTCCGGCCATGCGGCAGGATGCCGCCGATCGGGTCCCGGAAGGGGGCCGGAAATTGGGAAATCATGCGGTTTCCCGGATGACGCGACAACCGAATCTGATAGGTTCGCACCACAGGAATCGACCGGGCGCCCCACGACCCGGCAGGACAACGAAAGGGCAGGCGGCGATGAACTTGAACCTGATGATGAACGATGACCAGGAACTGCGGCCGCGGATCACCGTCTTCGGCGTCGGCGGTGCGGGCGGCAATGCGGTCAACAACATGATCGAAAAGCAGCTCGACGGTGTCGAGTTCGTGGTCGCCAACACCGACGCGCAGGCGCTGGCGCAAAGCCGCGCCGAACAGCGCATCCAGCTTGGCCCCAAGGTGACCGAGGGTCTGGGCGCGGGTGCCAAGCCGTCCATCGGGGCCAAGGCCGCCGAAGAGACGATCGAGGACATCGTCGATCACCTGATGGGCGCGCATATGTGCTTCATCACCGCTGGCATGGGCGGCGGCACCGGCACCGGGGCCGCGCCGATCATCGCGCAGGCCGCGCGCGAGATGGGCATCCTGACCGTCGGCGTCGTGACCAAGCCCTTCCAGTTCGAAGGCTCCAAGCGGATGCGGCAGGCCGACGAGGGCGTCGAATCGCTGCAGAAGGTCGTCGATACCCTCATCATCATTCCCAACCAGAACCTGTTCCGGCTGGCCAACGAAAAGACCACCTTCACCGAAGCCTTCGCCATGGCCGACGACGTGCTGTACCAGGGCGTCAAGGGCGTGACCGACCTGATGGTGCGGCCGGGGCTGATCAACCTCGACTTCGCCGACGTGCGCGCGGTCATGGACGAGATGGGCAAGGCCATGATGGGCACGGGCGAGGCCAACGGCGAGAACCGCGCCGTCCAGGCCGCCGAGAAGGCCATCGCCAACCCGCTGCTGGACGAAATCAGCCTGCATGGCGCCAAGGGCGTGCTGATCAACATCACCGGCGGCTATGACCTGACCCTGTTCGAGATGGACGAGGCCGCGGAAAAGATCCGCGACAAGGTCGATTCAGACGCCAACATCATCGTGGGTTCCACGCTGGACCCGACCATGGAGGGCTGTGTGCGCGTCTCGGTCGTGGCGACCGGCATCGACGCGGCCGTGTCCACGATCGAAACCCCCGTCGCCCGCCGCGGCATGCGCGAGCCGCTGACCAACAACCCGCCCGTGGCCCAGCGCGAAGCGGCCCCGGCCGACGAGCCGGCGGCATCGCCCCGCCGCAGCCCGATCGTGGACGCCCCCGCCGCCCGATGCCGGCCGCCGAGGATGATCTGCCCGCCCCGGCCTATCGTCCCGCCCCGGAAGCTGCGGCGCCTCGTGTCGAGCCGCGGGCCGATACCCGCAGCATGGCCGACCGGCTGAACGATTCGGCGGAAAGCTTCACCGCCCCCGTGCGGCCCGCAGCGCCCCGCGGCGCGGCCTCGCCCGAGGCGATGGAGCGTCTGCAGCGCGCGGTGCAGCGCGATCCCGCCGCGGCGCCCCGCCGCGCGCCCGAACCGCAGCCCGAGGCGCCGCGCGGCCCCTCGCGCATGGCGGGTCTGGGCCGGATGATGGAGCGGCTGGCCGGCCATCACGAAGCCCCGGCCGAACGCCCGCAGCCCGGAACCCTGGCCGAGCGGGTCAGCGAGCGCATGGCCCGCGCCCGCCAGCCGGATGTCGAATTCGACAACCTGGCCTCGCCCGGCCAGGGCGACGAGAACGTGGAAATCCCGGCCTTCCTGCGTCGTCAGGCAAACTGACCCGATCACGCGCGGGCAGCCGCGGAATTACCGGAAGGGCCGCATCCGCGGCCCTTTTCGCGTTGCCGGACGGCCGATGTTACAACCCGTCACAATTCGTTAATTGAGATATTGCAAGGACTTGACTAAATCTGGTCCAAAGGGGTGGCGCGCCGCCCCGCATTCGAACTGGACGGACGATCATGCAGGCGACACTTGCCACCACTGCCAGCTTCCGCGGCGCCGGGCTTCACTCGGGCCAGGCCGCGCGTCTGGCGATTCATCCCGCGCCCGCGGGCAAGGGCATCATGTTCCGCCGCATCGATCTGGGCGGGGCGCTGATCCCGGCCCGCTGGGACAATGTCGAACCCTCGCGCCTGTGCACCCGGTTGCGTGGCCAGGATGGCGCGACCGTGGACACGGTCGAGCATGTCATGGCGGCGCTGGCCGGCACCGGCGTCCATAATGCCCTGGTCGATATCGACGGCCCCGAAGTCCCGATTCTCGACGGCTCGTCCGCACCCTTCGTCCAAGGCATCCTGGATGCGGGTCTGCGCCTGCAGGCCGAACCGCTGTGCGCCATTCGCGTCCTGCGCCCGGTCGAGGTGCAGGAGGGCGCGGGCTTTGCGCGCCTGTCCCCCGCCGACCATCTGGAAATCGACTTTTCCATCGACTTCGCGGACGCGGCCATCGGGCATCAGGAAAAGACGCTGGACATGGCCAATGGCGCCTTCCTGCGTGAACTGATGGACAGCCGCACCTTCTGCCGCCAGGCGGATGTCGAGGCGATGCGGGCGAACGGGCTGGCGCTGGGCGGCACCTATTTCAACGCCGTCGTGGTCGATGGCGAACGGGTGCTGTCGCCGGGCGGACTGCGCCACCGCGACGAACCCGTGCGCCACAAGATGCTGGACGCGCTGGGTGACCTGACCCTGGCCGGGGCCCCGCTGCTGGCGCGCTATACCGGCAACCGCGCCGGTCATGCGATGACCAACCGCCTGCTGCGGGCGCTGTTCGCGGCCGATGACGCGTGGGAATGGACCGTCTGCTCTGCGGCGCAGCGCCAGCGCCTGCCGGGTGCGGGCGTCGTGCGCACCATCGGCAAGGCCCCTCATGATGACCCTGCACCGGCGCGGGCCGTCGCCTGAGCGGTCCCCGGTGTATCCGGCGAGGATCGCCGGAATATCACCGGCTTGCCCTTTTGCGCGGCCCATAGTTCTGTGCTAGGAGAGCCGGGCCGCGCCGAAACGGGGCGTGCAGGACACGACCGCGGGACGGGAACGGACAGGACAGACATGGCAGTCAGGAAAACGGGCCGGTTGCTGGCAGCGGTCGCGATGTCGGTGTCTTTGCTGTCGGCATGTGGCGGCGGGGGTGGTGCCGCCACCCCGCAGCCGCTGGACAATTTCACTGCCGAGGAAATCTACAAGCGCGGCGAATACGAACTGGAAAACAGCGGCCGTCCGCGGGATGCGGTGCATTATTTCGCGGAAGTCGAGCGGCTTTACCCCTATTCCGAATGGGCCAAGCGCGCGCTCATCATGCAGGCCTATTCCCTGCACAAGGCCCGCAACTATGAAGAGGCGCGGGGTGCTGCGCAGCGGTTCATCGACACCTATCCGGGGGACGAGGACGCGGCTTATGCCAAATACCTGCTGGCGCTGTCCTATTACGACCAGATCGACGAGATCGGGCGCGACCAGGGCCTGACCTTCCAGGCGCTGCAGGCGCTGCGCGAGGTGATCGAGCAGTATCCCGACACGGAATACGCGCGCTCGGCCGTGCTGAAATTCGACCTGGCCTTCGACCATCTGGCCGGCAAGGAAATGGAGATCGGGCGCTATTACCTCAAGCGCGGCCATTACACCTCGGCGATCAACCGCTTCCGTGTCGTGGTCGAGGAATATCAGACCACCACCCACACGCCCGAGGCGCTGATGCGGCTGGTCGAGGCCTATCTGGCGCTGGGCCTGACCGATCAGGCGCAGACGGCGGGCGCGATTCTGGGCCACAACTTCCAGTCCTCGCCCTTCTATCAAGATGCCTATAACCAGTTGCGGGGACGGGGCCTGACCGCCACGCCGCAGGGCGATTCATGGCTGACCAAGGTCTATCGCCAGGTCGTCCAGGGCAAGTGGCTGTAGGCCCGGCCCCCTGCCATCGGGGACCGCGATGCTGAGAACGCTCGACATCCGCGACATGCTGCTGATCGACCGGCTGTCGCTGGACTTTGCGCCGGGGCTGAACGTCCTGACCGGAGAAACC
>CALLYR010000282.1 GCA_937859005.1 uncultured Paracoccus sp.
CGCCGATCACGAACAGCCCGGCCTGCGCGCTGCCCAAGGCGAACGACATGTGACCGGGCGTGTGGCCCGGCGTGGACACCGCGCGGACGCCGGGCGCGACCTCGTCGCCGTCGGCGAACCGTTCCACCCGGTCGGCGACAGTGGACAGGCGGCGCATGGCGCCCGCGGCAAAGGACAGCCGCTCCTCGCCGATCGTCTCGGCGGTGGCGGGATCGGTCCAGTAATCGAACTCGGCCTGCCCCATCGCAAGGCGCGCATCGGGGAAGGCGGGTTCGTCGAATTCGTCCAGCAGCCCCCACAGATGATCGGGATGGCCGTGGGTGAAGATCACGTCGGTCACATCGTCCGGCTGCACCCCGATGGCGTCCAGCGCCTCGATCAGCTTGCCCGCGGTCGGCATGAAATCGGGGCCCGAGCCCACATCGAACAGGATGGTGCGGCCGCCCTGGCGCAGCAGCGTGACATTCAGAGGACTTTCCACCCGGTCGGTGGGCAGGTCGAACCGGGCGATCAGATCGTCGCGTTCATCCGCCGGCAGCGCGCCCAGAACGAAATCGGCCGGAAACTCCAGGTGCCCGTCCGAGACGCTGTCCACCTGGACATCCCCGGCCCTGAAGGTGGTGACGGCCCAGACGCGGCGGGCGGACAGGGGCAGCATCGCCCCCGCGGCAAGCGCGGCCGATCCGGCCAGCACGAGACGACGGGTCAACATCATCGGTTCTTCCTCCCTTGGGTCGGACAGGGGCGCGGTCCATGCCGCGCGCCTGTCATGCGGCGCCCTACTGCATCGGCGGCGGCGCCTCGGCCCCGTCGTCGGGGGTGTCGGGGGTCACGTCCAGCACGGCGGCGTGTTTGGTGATCTCGGGCGCGGCGGCCTTGCAGCTTTCCATGCAGGGCGCCTGCGTGAACTCGGGCAGCTCCACCGTATCGCGGTCATCCTGGAAGAAGCCGCCCGCGTTCGGCATCTCGACCGTCAGGAAGTTGTCGCGCGACAGCACGAAATCCTCGTCCACCAGGTCGTTGAGGTTCAGGACATAGGCGGTGATCGCATAGATCTCGTCATTCGACAGCGAATGCGCATTCCCGAACGGCATGGCCCGGCGGATGTAATCATAGGTGGTGGACAGATAGGGCCAGTAGGAGCCCACGGTCTTGACCGGATCCTCGTCGGCAAGCGTCCCCTGTCCGCCGGCCAGCGCCGGCCAGCGATCCACCGCCTCGCCGAAATCGCCGTGGCAGGACGCACAATTGTCGGTGAACAGGACCTCGCCGTCGACGACGCTGCCCTGGCCGTCCGGCAGGCCCCGCCCGTCCGGGCGCACGTCGATGTCCCAGGCCGCGACCTCCTCGGGCAGGGCCGCGCGGCCCAAGGCCAGCACCCTGCCCGCGCCCTCGCCCGAGGCAGCGGGCGAGGCGTTCGGATCGGCGGGCGGCGTGGCGGCGGTCTCGTCGGCGGGCTTCGCCTCCTCGACGGCGTCACTCGCCTTTTCGACCTCCTCGGCGTTGGCTTCGGTCAGGTTGGTGGCATCCGCCGCGGCAGCGGTGGCCGCCTCCTGCGCGGGCTGCTGCGCGGCGGCGGGGGCGGCCGCCAGCAGCGCGGCCAGCGCCAGCCCAAGGGCAAGATCAGGAAATCTCGACATTTTCAGCCTCCCCTTCGGCGTTGACTGCCCAGGTCTGGATGCCGTTGTTGTGATAGATCGAGTTCAGGCCGCGGAACCTGCGCAGCGCATCCTTGGTCGGCTGGACATAGCCGGTGGAATCGACCGCGCGCGATTGCAGCAGCATGGGCCGCCCGTCCCAGTCCATCTCGTAATAGAAACGGTGCATCGACTTATCCAGCGACGGCCCGGAAATGCGCGCCTGATGCCAGTTCACGCCGCCGTCGGTGGTGACATGGACCTCGGCGACGGTGCCGCGGCCGGACCAGGCGACGCCGGTGATGACCAGCCGGCCCTTGCCGTGCCGGATCGGCGCCTGCGGGCTGGGCGAGGTGATGACGGATTTCGCATCCATCACCCAGGTCCATTTGCGCGAGCGCCCGTCCTCCAGCGTGTCGGTGTATTTCGAGGTTTCCTCGCGCTGCTCCCAAGGCTGGTCGCCGACTTCCAGCCGGCGCAGCCATTTCACCCACATGTTGCCTTCCCAGCCCGGCACGACCAGGCGGGCGGGATAGCCCTGTTCCTTGCGCAGCGCCTCGCCGTTCATCCTGAAGGCGACCATGCAGTCGTCGAGCGCCTTTTCCATCGGGATCGAGCGCGTCATGGCCGAGGCATCCGCCCCTTCGGCCAGCAGCCACTTGCCCTCGGGCTTGACGCCCGCCTCGGCCAGCAGGTCCTTCAGCATCACGCCGGTATAGGCGACGTTGTGGATCATGCCGTGGGTGAACTGCGCCCCGTTCAGTTGCGGGCCCGCCCATTCCATGCCGCTGTTGGCCGCGCATTCCAGGAAACAGATGCGGTTTTCCCGCGGGAAGCGTTCGAGGTCGGCATAGGTGAAGACCAGCGGCTGTTCGACCAGCCCGTTGATCATCAGCCGGTAATCGGCCTTGGACAGCTCGATCGACCCCGCATGGTGCCGTTCGAAACAGACGCCGTTCGGGGTGATGATCCCGTCAAGCTGGTGCAGCGGCGTGAAGTTGATCGAGGACATGGTTTCCGCCGTCAGCCACGGCACATTGCGCCGGATCACGTCGGATTCAAAGGAAATCGGCGTGCCATAGGGATGGGCATCGACGCCGTCGCCCAGTTGCACGGCCCAGGGCTGGACCTCGGCGATCAGGGGATCGGCGCCTTGGGCGATGGCGCGGGCGGGCACCAGCGCGCTCGCCGCCAGCGCGCCGCCGGTGGCCAGGCCGGCGGTCAGGAACCGGCGCCGGCCCGCGTCCTTCGCCGTCTCTTTGACAGGACTGTCGGTCATGTCGAACCTCGTGGATTGGTTGCGGATTGGGGCGTTCGGGCGGCGTTCAGGCGCCCGTCAGGGTGACGGTGCTGCGCGGCTCGACCCTGACGGTCCCGGTCTTGCGGATATGGCTTTCGACCACATCCCAGATCTGGGGGCCTTCGGTGCCCTCGTTGACGCTTGCCCAGCCGGCGACGGTATAGGACTTGCCGGGATCGACCGTCTCGCCCGTGTCGGTGAGCGTCAGGGCCGAGATGCGGCTGCCCATCGGCTTCGTGATGTCGATGGCATAGGAGATGCCGCCCACCCGGACCATGTCGCCGCCCTGCTGGTAATAGGGATCGGGGTTGAAGATGTTGTCGGCCACGTCCTCCATGACTGTCTTCAGCGTCTCGCCCGTCATTTCGGTGCGATAACACTGGCCATAGGTCATCGAGGTCGCGTTGTGGATGTCCTCGCGGCGGATGTCGTCGCCGGGGATCAGCGACGGCCCCCAGCGCACGCCCGGCGACAGCGCGATCTGCGCGTCGCGCTCGGCGCGGATCGCATCGCAGATCAGGTCGTCCCAGGTGCCGTTGAAATTGCCGCGGCGGTAAAGCAGGCTTTCGGTCTTGCCGACGACTTCCTCCAGATCGGCCTTGAACGGCTCGCGTTCCTTGTCGATCAGCGCGGCCATGTCGGCATCCGGCTGGATCACGTCGGAAAAGATCGGGATCAGCTTGTGGCGGAAGCCCAGCAGCTTGCCATCCCGCACGTCCAGATCGACGCGGCTGACGAATTTCCCGTTCGACCCCGAGGCGATCATGATCGTCTCGCCCACCAGCACGGGTTCGGGCACCGCGTCATGGGTGTGGCCGGTCAGGATCACGTCGATGCCCTTGACCCGCCCAGCCATCTTGTAGTCCACGTCGAAACCGTTGTGCGACAGGCAGACGACCAGATCGACCCCCTGCCCGCGCAGCTCGTCCACGACGGCCTGCATCCGTTCCTCGCGGATGCCGAAGCTGTATTCGGGGAACATCCACTTGGGGTTGGCGATCGGCATATAGGGGAAAGCCTGCCCGATCACGCCGATGCGGACCCCGCCCTTTTCAAAGACCTTGTAGGGCTCGAACGCCGGCTCGTCCCATTCCGCGTCGAAGATGTTGGCGCCAAGGAACGGGAACGGCAGGCCGTCCACGATCTCCTTCACGCGCTCGGTTCCATAGGTCCATTCCCAGTGGCTGGTCATCGCCTCGACGCCCAGGGCGTTCATGACGTTGACCATGTCCTGCCCGCGCGTCTTCAGCGAGGTCATCGACCCGTGCCAGGTGTCGCCGCCGTCCAGCAGGATCGCGTCGGGCCGCGCGGCGCGGATCGCCTTGACCACGGTCGCCACCCGGTCCATGCCCCCCATCCGGCCATAGGTCCGGGCCAGCGCCACGAAGTCGTCGCAGGTCAGGGCATAGGCGTCGGGGCTGCCCGGCGCGATGTTGAACATCTGCAGGAAATCCTTGCCGGTGACATGGGGCGGGCGGCCCCTGGCCTCGGCCACGCCGATGTTCACCTCGGGTTCGCGGAACCAGACCGGCTTCAGTTGCGCGTGGATGTCGGTGATATGGCCGAAATCCTGGAACTCCAGCAGCTTGTCCTGGCTCAGCGCCTGCTGGGCGGCCAGCCGGCCCCAGCCGCCGTATCCGGACACCCCCCACAGCGCCGTCGTGGCCAGCGCCGCCTGAAGGAACTCCCGCTTGGTGATCATTGACAATGCCTCCTCTGGCCGCGCCCACGGGCGCGGTTGGATGGTCCGGTAATCCGGCGCGGGCATGGACGGCCCGTGCGCCTTGCGATGTTCACATGGCGGCGGTCAGTGGCGGACCGATACGCCCTCGACCGGCAGCCCCGCCCCGCGCGAGGCGACGTAAAGTTCCAGCGCGCGGAACTCGGGCGAGCCGGCCTTGAAGGTCTCGGCGCGGGTGTCGCGCACGCAGCCGGCGAAGCGCTGGTGGATCGACACGATGCCCGCGTCCTTCAGCCGATAGGTCGGAAAGCCGTTGATCTGGCCTTGCGACAGATGGTCGGCGCGGATCATCTTGCCCGCATATTGTTCGTGGCAGTTGAAACAGCCCAGTTCGAGCTGGCCATAGCGGGTGTAATAAATGTCCTTGCCCTTTTCCCACCATTCGGCGGCGGGGCCATCGATGGCGACCTTGACCGGTTCGCCCCGCGACTGCAGCGAGATGGCGGAGGTCATGTTCTTCATCTCGGGGCTGTTCCAGCCCCATTCCTCGGCGCCCATGCGGTTGACCCGGCAGTCGTTGACGAAGTTCTCCAGTGACCACAGGTCGTCGCCCGCCTCGTTCATCTTCGGCATATGGGCCCGCACGCCCTTCATGCTGTCCTCGATGCCGTTGTGGCAACTGGCGCAGGACTTGCCTTCCGTGCCCTCGACGGCGCTCCAGGCATCGAGGCCCTGATCCGCAAAGACCATGCCCGGATTCTCGAAGTCGTCCATTTCCATCGCGCGGGTGTCTTCGTCCCGGAACAGCCAGCCCGACAACACCTCGGGTAAGGTGTCCTTCAGGAAATCCGGCGCGGGCGCGCGGGTGGGCAGCGTCACCTCGCCGTCGTTAATGACGATCTCCGGCGCGTCGATCGGATCGGCCCCCGCCATGCCTGCCGCTGCGGCAAGGGCCGCGGCAAGGGCGGCGGCGGCGATTCTGCTGGTCATTGCGGTTCCCCCCGGTTGGTCGTTCTGGCGATTCTGGCTGGTCCTGGGGCACCGCACGCCGCGGCATCCGGTGCCGGGCGGTCAGGAAACGTCGATGCTCTGCTTTTCCTCATAGACCGAGCCGTCGTCGTCATACCAGGTGAAGGTGAATTCGCCCGGCTGGTCCACCTTCACCTCGAACTCGAAATAGGGGTTGGTCGAGATGGCGGGCTCCATCTGCACATCGATGACGTTCTGGCCCGCGAAATCGACCACGAAGCGGTTGATGATCTCGCGCGGGATGATCTTGCCCTCGGCGTCCTTGCGCTGGCCCGATTCCATCGGGTGGCTGATGAGGGTCTTGAGCGTGATGATGTCGCCGGGCTTGGCGCTCTTGGGCACCTTCACGCGGGGCTTGACGTCTTTCGCCATGGTCTTCTCCTGAATATCGGTCGCGGATCTGGGGGGGCGGATCAGCCGCCGCAGCCGCCGATGGTGACCTTCACGTTCGATTTCGCCTGCTTGAAGCTGCCGTCCTCCATCTTCGCGATGGCAACGACATCCTGGGTCGTGGCCAGGCGGATGCGGGTGGCAAGCTGGCGCGATCCGGCGGCGGGGCCGAACTTGACGATGGCGACGCCCGGCGTCGGGTTGCCGGTCGCCAGGACCAGGATCTCGGCCGCGCCTTCGGCAGAAACGGAAATCGGGACCGTGTTGCCGTTCTCGGCGATTTCCGGGGCGTTCAGCTTCACCCCGCCCTCGGCCACCTCGGCGCCGCCGGTGAAATCGGCGATCCACTGTTCCACTGTCTTGCCGGCATCGGCCGCGGGGGCGGCAGGGGCTGCCGCCTGGGCCAGCACGGGGCCCGCGAACGCCAGGCCGGCCATGCCGCCGGCCCCCAGGATCAACGCGTGGCGTCGGTTCAATTTCATGAAATCTCTCCTTCTCGGGTCGTGTGCGGCCTGCGGGCCGCGCCGGTCACTTCAGCGTCAGCAGATAGGCGACCACGTCCTCGATCTGCTGGGCGTCCAGAATGGGGGAAAGCGGCCCATCGGGCGCCTTGCCGGTATAGCCCTCGCCAGGACGGATATAGCCCTCGTTCTTGTAGAAGGCGGGCATGACCGTGACCTCGAAGGTGTGCTTGGCGTTGACGACGAGCCCGCGCAGATGCGCCTCGTCATAGCGGCCGGCCACCCCGTCCAGCGACGGGCCGACATTGCCCTGGAAATCCACGTCGGGCATCGCGCTGACCTGGTGGCAGGCCACGCAGTTGCCCAGCGAGTTGGTGGACATGATCTTCTTGCCCGATTCGACACTGCCCGGCTGGCCGGTCAGCGGCTGGGCGACGGAACCTTCGTTGAACTGGACGGCGGAGGGCGCCGGCGGTTCTGCCGCAAGGACGGGTGTCGCGGCCAGCGCCGCAAGGGCCGCTGCACGTGCCGGGCGCAGATGGGCAAGACGTAGCATGAAGTTCCTCCCAGGTTCCTCCCGCCCTACGTATGCAAGAATCAAGACGTGTTGCAAACGATTGTTTCGCCCGGAACCGGCTTTGCGCGAAATTTTTCCGTCGGATTGCAAGATGGCAGAACGCCACGCCGTTTAAATGGCTGTCACGGTCCGATCCGCCTGCAATTCCGGCCGGTTCCCGACAGGGGCGTCCGCTGCCTGCGGCAGATTGCCGCGCCCTCACAGGGTCGTCGCGCTCCAGTCGAAGCTGTCCAGCATCAGCCCCGCGATGCGGCTGACGCTGTCGGTGGCAATCAGCACCGCAAACAGGATCAGCATGACGCCCATTGCCTTTTCAACCCGCGCCACCATCCTCCGGTGCCGCCCCAGCCACCCCAGGAAAGGCCGCGCAAAGAACGCCGCCACCACGAAGGGCAGCGTCATCGCCAGACCGTAAACCAGCAGCAGCAGCCCGCCCCGCCACGGATCTCCCATGCCCGATGCCACGAACAGGATCGCGGCCAGCGCAGGCCCCGCGCAGGGCGTCCAGCCGAAACCGAAGGCCAGCCCCATCGCCCATGCGCCCAGCAGCGTG
>CALLYR010000283.1 GCA_937859005.1 uncultured Paracoccus sp.
CACGGATCGCCGGACGAAAGCCGCCCCTCGGCCAGTCCCAGCCGCCAGACCGGCACGGGCGGCGGCAGCGGGCCGGTGGTCCGCTCCAGCGCGCCGTCCCGCGCCAGCGTCAGCCGCAGCCGCGCAGGCGTACCCGGCTGTCCGGCCAGCAATTCCCGCGCGCGCGCCATGTCGCAGGGCCAGCCCAGCGCCGCGGCCCCCGCCGCCAGCCGCGCCAGATGCCCCCCGGCCCGCGGCGCGGCCCTGCCGTCCCACAGGACGGTCTCGATCAGCCGCAGTCCGGGATCGTCAGACCCTGCATGAAGCGGGCTTTCCACAATGCCTCCTCCCATTCGCCGGGGGCGGTGGAATCCTGCACGACGCCGCCGCCCACATTCAGAACCACCCTGTCGCCCCGGACCCAGGCCGTGCGGATCGCGACGGAAAAGGCCGCAGCCCCGTCAGGGGCCATCCAGCCGATCGCGCCGCAATAGACCCCGCGCGGGAACGGCTCGACCTCGCGGATGATCTCCATCGCGCGGATCTTGGGCGCGCCGGTGACCGATCCGCAGGGAAACAGCGCCGGCATCAGCGTGGCCATCCCCGCGGGCGCGGCCAGTTCCGCCACGATATGCGAAGTCATCTGGTGGACGGTGGGATAGGTCTCGACGGCGAAAAGCTCGGGCACCCGGACGCTGCCCACACGCGACAGGCGCGAGAGGTCGTTGCGCAGCAGATCGACGATCATCAGGTTCTCGGCCTGGTTCTTTTCGGACGCGGCCAGCCCTGCCGCCAGCGCCGCATCGCGGACGGGGTCGGGATCGCGCGGCGCGGTGCCCTTCATCGGCCGCGCCTCGATCCGGCCTGCCGCATCGAGCCGGAAGAACAGTTCGGGCGAGCGCGAGACGACGGCCCAGCCCTGCCCGAAATCGACGAAGGCGCCGAAGCCCACCGGCTGGCGCGCCTGCAACGCGGCATGAAGGTCCAGCGCCGTGCCGGCGAGAAGCCGCGTTTCCAGCGGAAAGGTCAGGTTGACCTGATAGCAGTCGCCCGCCGCGATATAATCCTGCACCCGCCCGAAGGCCGCCGCGTAATCCGCTTGCGGGACAAGCGGGCGCAGCGGGTCAATCTGCACGTCCCCTGCGGGCAGCGGCGGCGCTGCCTGCGGCCCGTCGTAAAGCCCGAAGGCCAGCAGCGGCCCGTCGCGCGCCTGCGGCATCAGGGGGGCAAGCCGCGGCTCCATCGCATGGCCGGCCTCATAGGCGATCCAGCCCGCGGCCCATGCGCCTTCGGCCCGCGCCCGGTCCAGACGGGCCAGCGCGGGCATGACCTCGGCCGCATCCTGCGCGACGACCAGTTCGCGCGGGCCGTCGAACAGCGCGGCCTGCCCGCCCGGCCCGTGATCGCACAGGATCATGCGGGTTCATCCATCAAGCGCATCCCCGCCCGTCCGGTCAGCCATGGCCGACGACAGAGGTGACAAGCTGCGGGAACAGTACCAGCAGGAACATGATCGCGGTCATCACCCCGATGAAGGGCAGAAGATACCGGAACGACGCCGACATCGGAATGCCGCCGGTCCGGCAGGCCGCCATCAGGTCGATGCCCAGGGGCGGCGTGTTCGCCCCGATCGCGAGGTTGATGGTCAGCAGGATGCCGAAATAGACCGGGTCGATCCCATAGGCCCGCAGCAGCGGCACGAAGACGGGCGCCAGGATCAGGATGATCGCAAGCGATTCCATGAACGTCCCCAGCACCAGCACGACCAGCATGACAAGGATCAGCGCCATCGTGGCATCGTCGGTCGCCCCCTGGATGGCGGCCAGCGCCATCTGCGGCACCTGTTCGGCCGCCAGGATCCAGCCAAAGACCGAGGCCGCCGCGATCACCAGCAGGATCGAGCCGGTCATCTCGGCCGTCTCGCGCAGCATCCCGGCGATGTCGGACAGGCCGATGGCGCGATAGATCAGGACCCCGGTCACCAGCGCGTAAAGGACGCCGATCCCCGCGGCCTCGGTCGGCGTGAAGATGCCGAAGCGGATGCCGCCCACGATGATCAGCGGCGCGATCAGCGCGGGGATCGACTGCCACGCGGCACGGCCCAGCGCGGGCCAGGAAAACGCCTCGCCCCCCTTCCAGCCGTGCCTGCGCGAAATCCACCAGGCGACGACCATCAGCCCCAGGCCCAGCATGATCCCCGGCAGGATGGCCCCGACGAACAGATTGCCGATCGAGGTGTTGGTGGCCGTGCCATAGACGATCAGCACGATCGACGGCGGGATCACCGTGCCCAGCGATCCCGCGCAGCCCAGCGCGGCGGCGGAAAACCCGGGCTCATAGCCGCGTTCGCGCATCGCCGGCAGCATCATCGAGCCGATGGCCACCACATCGGCCACCCCCGACCCCGACAGCGATCCGAACAGCATGCAGGCCACGATCATCACGATGGCAAGCCCGCCGGTCCGCCGCCCCACGATGGCCGCGCACAGAGTGACGATGCGCGGGGCCAGCCCGCCGCGCACCATCAGCATTCCCGCCAGCAGGAACAGCGGGATCGCCAGCAGGGTGAAGCTGTCGATGCCCGCGACCATGCGCTGGGCCACGACGATCAGCGGCGAAAGATCGGCGACCAGCAGATAGATGACCGACGACAGCCCCAGCGCCACCGCGATGGGCGCGTCGATCATGACAAGCACGGCAAAGCTGCCCAGCAGAAGGGCGAGTTCGAAATTCATTCCCGCCCCCCCGCCAGCAGGACCCCCGCCAGCGCCAGCGCGCCGCCCACGGGCAGCAGGACATAGAACAGCCCGCCCGGCATGTTCAGCGCGGTGGTCGAATGCGGCCAGGTCATCAGCGTCAGCCGCGCCCCGGTCCAGATCAGCGTCACCAGGAACAGCGCGGTCGCCACCGCCGCCAGCAGATGCGCCGCACGCCGCACCGGCCCCGGCCCGACGACCAGGTCGCGCAGCCCGGCGCGGAAATGGCCGCCGCGGGCAAAGCCGCTGGCCGCGCCCAGGAAGGTCGCCCAGACCAGTAGCAGGCGCGGCAATTCCTCGGACCAGCGGGGCGTCGTGGCGAACAGATAGCGCGCCGCGACGACATAGATCACCATCCCCGCCAGCACCGCCAGCAACACCGCCCCCGCCCAGCGGGCAAGGCCGTCGATCAGCGCGGCAGCCCGCGCGGTCGGACCGCGGCCCGCGACGGGGCGGCTGTCGCTTTCGATCCCGCTCACGCGCCAAAGCCCTTTCCGTCGGGGCCGCGGCACAACATGCATTCATCGCAATAGGCGGCGACGACGACCCATTCGTCGGACAGGACCTCGACCTCGTGCATGACGCCGGGCGGCAGGCGCATCGCCGTGCCTGCCGTCATGTGGAATTCCTGCCCGCCCGCACGCAGCACCGCCTCGCCCGACAGGGTCAGCGTCACTTCGTCGCGCGGATGGGCGTGGGGGGTGCTTTTCGCCCCCTTGCGCCCGGTGGTCACGGCAAGGCGGATGAAGCCCTCGCCCCGTTCGGCCGGCGAGAACAGGACCTGCTGGCTGAAATCGAACAGCTTGACCGGCGTCACGTCGGACAGGTGCCGGATCTCGGGCAGATGCGTCATTTGCGATAGCTTTCATAGACGGCCATCAGGTCCTTGCCATAGCCCTCGCGGTGGCTGTCCCAGACGGGCTGCACGGCCCCGACGAAGGCGGCCTTGTCCACCTCGTTGAACTCCATCCCCTTTTCCTTGAGCTTGGCGATGGTGTCGGCCTCGCCCTCGGCGACCATGCGGCGCTGTTCCCCGGCCCAGTGCTGCGCGGCCGCCTTGACCGCGGCCTGATCCTCGGGCGACAGGCCGTCCCAGACCTGGCTGGACACGACAAGGCAGGCCGCGCCCCAGACATGGCTGGTCATCGAAACGTATTTCTGCACGTCGAAGAACGACGACGAATAGATGATCGGCAGCGGGTTTTCCTGCGCGTCGAAAACGCCCTGCTGCAGCGCCGAATACAACTCGCCAAAGGCCAGCGGCGCGGGCTGGGCGCCCAGCGCCTCGAAGGTTTCAAGCCGCACCTTGTCGGGCGTCACCCGGATCTTCAGCCCCTGCAGGTCGGCGGGCGTGTTGATGGGATGCTTGCTGTTCGTCACCTGCCGATAGCCGTTTTCCCACCAGCCCAGGACCTCGATCCCCTTGGCGCGCAGCAGATCGGCGAAAGCCTCGCCCAGCTTGCCGTCCAGCGCCGCGAAGGCCTGTTCGCGGCTGTCCCAGGCATAGGGCATCTCGATCAGGCCCAGCTTCGGCTCGACCGACTGGAACGAGCCCGAGCCGATCACCGCCCCCTGGACCGATCCGAACTGCAACCCCTCGACCATTTCCTTCTCGGTGCCAAGCTGGCCGCCCGCGAACACCTCGACCTTGACGCGGCCCTCGGTCTTTTCGGCGACCTCGCTGGCAAAGCCCTGCGAGGCCACGTGCCAGCTGTGGCTGTCGGCCAGCACATGGCCCAGGCGGATCGTCGTCTCGGCCAGCGCGACCGAGGGCGCCGCCGCGATCCCGGCGATCAGCATTGCCGCCAGCAGGCGGCGCGGTCTGGACGGAAAATCGAACATTCGCAGTCTCCCTGTTGCACAGCACAGGCTGCGCGGGTTCGAGATCAAACGGCCACCGGATGCCGGCGCGTGGAAGATTTTCATGAACAATGTGCGGGCAAGACACAACCATGCTGCTGTATCCTGCGGGGCGGGAAACCCTGACGGAAAGGGCAAGGGGCGCTGACGGCCGCGGCCATCCGGCAAGCGTTGCGCGGACAGGGACGGCCTCGACCGGGGCCCCGGACCCGCGTGCCGCCGGGGCATCCCTCAACCAATCCGGCAGGGTCCTTCTTCTGCATGTTGAAAGTGGCCGCCGCTTTCCTCATAAGAATGGCATCATTGGGAGGATAAGTGATTTGACCGCGCCGCGGGTGGCGACTGCCGACCCGCATTCCTGAAACATGTTGCCAGTTCGCCTGCACCGTACCGGACGCCTTCGTCCGCTCTGGCCCAATGTCGTACGTCGGTATTAACTGAAAGATACAGCCATGCCCTATGTGACCCAGCTCAACGGTGCCCTGGTCGGGACCGAGGCCGATGTTCTCGTCGTCGAGATTCCCCCCACCACCGTCCTGAACGATTTCGGCCCTTCAGAAAAGTTCGACAACTACAATGTCGCCGACGATGCCAACGGGGCCGAAACGGTGACGCAGGGCGACTTCGCCGCGCCGGTCGTCGGCGGCGCGCCCATGCCGGGGACCTATCTCGGCTCGGGCAGCCTTTCGACCGCCGGCATCACGGTGGGAATGCCGTATGACGATCCGCTTCTCGGCAATCTCGGGCTTGCCGTTCAGCTGAATCCGATCAACGGGAATTTTCTTCAGGACGAGGCCGGCAATGTCCACATGATCACGGACCAGCCGCTGAATGCCGATCATCTGGGCGTGACCCTGACGGTCAAGCTGCCGGATTCTCCGGCGCAGACGCTGAACATTCCCCTGTCGCAGTTCAATGACACCGTGGCGGGGCTGGACCCCGCCGGCCTTCTTGCGCCGCTGCTGAGCGGGGTCACCGATGGCAGCCAGTATCTGCTCGACAATGCCCTGGTCACGATCGGCTTCGAGCCCGACGGCCAGATGATGCTGACGGACGACCAGATCAACGACATCGTCTGCTTTGCGCGGGGGACGCTGATCGAAACGGAAAACGGCCCCCTGCCGGTCGAACTGCTGCACGAGGGCTGTCGCGTCATCACCCGCGACCATGGCGCGCAGCCGATCCGCTGGATCGGTTCGGTCCGTCTGGGCGCCGCGGCCCTGCAGGCCAATCCGAAGCTGCGCCCCATCCGCATCCGGGCGGGCGCGCTGGGCGAGGGCACGCCGACGTCGGCCCTGATCGTTTCGCCGCAGCACCGGGTTCTGGTGCGTTCCAGGATCGCGCAGAAGATGTTCGGCACCGCCGAGGTCCTGGTCGCGGCCAGGCAGCTTCTGAACCTCGATGGCATCGACATCGTCGATGATCCGGCGGACGTGGAATATTTCCATTTCCTGTTCGACCGGCACGAGGTGGTCTGGTCCAACGGGGCGGCCACAGAATCGCTTTATACCGGTCCGCAGGCGCTGAAATCGGTGGGGCCCGCCGCGCGCGAGGAGATCTTCGCGCTGTTTCCAGAACTGCGCGACCGCGACCATGCGCCGCCTGCCGCGCGTGTGCTTGCCTCGGGGCGGCAGGCGCGCAGGCTGGCCATGCGCCATCTGCAGCACCGGAAATCGCTGGTGATGTAAGGGGCGCAGGGCGCGCGCAGATCCGGCAAGGCCGGGCGCCTTCGCGGGGGCGACCGGGCGATGACGGCATTCCGGCGGCGGATCGGCATGATCCCAAGCCGGCCGCCCGCCTGCAGCGCAGCCCCCGGACCGGCCGGGCCGAATACGCCCGTGAAACGGCAGGAATCATCCTTTCGTCGTATTTCCGGGACCGGGGGACGGGCCTAGGCTGAAATCCTGGTCAATGGGAGGACACAGGACATGGCATGGACGAAACCCGCGGCACGTGAAATCCGGTGCGGCATGGAAATCAACATGTATGGTCCCGCCGAGGACGACCGCGACGGGCGCGATCTGTTCTGATTTCCCGCGCTTCGTGCTGGTAAGGATACTCGGGGCAGCCGCGGGCGGGGGAGTTCCCCAATGGAACTGCGGCTGCCGCAACTGCGCCGATGCGCGCGCGGGACGGATCGCGCCGCTGACGCAGTCGTCCGTGGCCGTCTCGGTCGACGGGACGCAGTGGGTTGTGATGAACGCATCCCCCGACATCCGCGCGCAGATCGCGGCCGCGCCGCAACTGCACCCCCGTGGCCTGCGGGACACGCCCGTCCGCGCGGTGGTGCTGACGAACGGGGACGTGGATCACATCGCGGGCCTGCTGACCCTGCGGGAAAAGACGCCTTTCACCATCCACGCAACCCCGGCCACGCTGGACATCCTGCGCGAGCCGGTGTTCCGCGTGCTGGACCCCGATCTGGTGCGGCAGGACGTCCCCTTCGAACCCGCGCCTGGACTGGCGGTCACCGCCTTCGCCGTCCCCGGCAAGGTGCCGCTGTTCCTGGAAGACGGCGCCCCCGATCTGTCGCTGGTGGGTGAACAGACGATCGGCCTGCGGATCGCGGCAAAGGGCAAGGTGATGTTTTACATCCCCGGCTGCGCGGCCGTCCCCGACGATCTGGCGGCGGCATTGGACGGGGCGGACCTGATCCTGTTCGACGGCACCGTCTGGGACGACGACGAGATGCGCCGGACCGGCACCGGCACCAAGACCGGCGCGCGCATGGGGCATATGCCGATTTCAGGCCCGCATGGCAGCATGGCGCGGCTGGCGGGCGTGGCCTGCGGGCGGCGGCTGTTCATCCATATCAACAACACCAACCCCGTCCTGCAGCCCGCATCGCCCGAGCGGGCCGGGCTTGAGGCCGCAGGCTGGGGCGTGGCGCAGGACGGAATGGAGCTTTCATTATGAAGGATGCCGCGGACACCGGCGCGTTCGAGGCGCGCCTGCGCCGGATCGGGGCGGAGCGTTACCACGACAGGCACCCGTTCCATATCCTGCTGCATTCGGGCGGCTGCACGCTGGACCAGGTGCGGGCCTGGGTCATCAACCGCTATTATTACCAGTCGCGCATTCCCATGAAGGACGCGGCCTTCATGAGCCGGGTGGACGACCCTGCCCTGCGCCGCGCCTGGCGCTCGCGCATCGAGGATCACGACGGCACCGAAGGCCAGCCCGGCGGCATCTGGCGCTGGCTGCGGCTGGCCGAGGGGGTGGGGCTGGACCCCGATTACGTCGCCTCGACCCGCGGCGTGCTGCCCGCGACGCGGTTCGCGGTGGATGCCTATGTGCGTTATGTGCGCGAACAGCCGCTGCTGGCGGCGGTGGCGTCCTCGCTGACGGAACTGTTCGCGCCCGCAATCCACGAACAGCGCATCGCGGGCTTGCTCAAGCACTACGATTTCGCCAATCCGCAGACGATCAGCTATTTCCGGCACCGCCTGACCGAGGCGCCGAAGGACGTGGCCTTCGGGCTGGCCTGGGTGCTGGACCATGCGGTGACGCCGGAACAGCAGGACATGGCCGCCGCCGCCCTGACCTTCAAGACGGATGTGCTGTGGACGCAACTGGATGCGCTGCACGCGGCCTATGTCACGCCGGGACTGATCCCGCCGGGCGGCTGGCGCCCCGGCGAGGGGCTGCCGTCGTGACGCGCACCGACCGCCCCCGCCTGCCGCGCGGCGTGCGGCTGCACCACGACCGGGTGCGCGGGGTGCCGGTGCTGCTGGGACCGGAAACCGTGCTGATGCTGGAAGGTCCGGGAGAGGCCATCCTGGCCGAGGTGGACGGAAGCCGCGACATCGCCGCGATCTCGGCTGTGCTGGCGGAACGCTATGCCGCGCCCACCGAGATGATCGAGGCCGACGTGCTGGAGTTCCTCAATGACATGGCCGCGCGCCGGCTGGTGGAGGCGACATGACCGTGGTGCATCCCGCGCCCACGCCCTTGCAGCCGGTCGGGCGCCGGCCCGATCCGCCGCTGGCGATGCTGGCGGAACTGACGCACCGCTGCCCGCTGTCCTGTCCCTATTGCTCGAACCCGCTGGAACTGACCGCGCGGGGGCGGGAACTGACGACCGACCAATGGGCCGGGGTCTTCCGGCAGGCTGCCGACCTGGGCGTCTTGCAACTGCACATCTCGGGCGGAGAGCCTGCGTCCCGGCCCGATCTGGTGCAGATCGTCGCGGCGGCGCGCGAGGCAGGGTTGTATACCAATCTCATCACCTCGGGCATCGGGCTGACCGGGCGGCGACTGGACGAGCTGGTCGCGGCGGGGTTGGACCATGTGCAGCTTTCCGTTCAGGGGGTGAACGCGGGGATCGCGGACCGCATCGGCGGCTATCGCGGCGGCTTCGACCGCAAGATGCTGGTCGCGGCGGAAATCGCGCGGGTCGGATTTCCGCTGACGATCAACGCGGTGATGCACCGCCACAACCTTGCCGACCTGCCCCAGACCATCGCGCTGGCGCACCGGCTCGGCGCGCGCCGGATCGAGATCGCCTGCGTCCAGTTCCAGGGCTGGGCCTTGCGCAACCGCGCCGCCCTGCAGCCCTCGCGCGAACAGGTGGACCGCGCCAAGCAGCAGGTCATCGAGGCGCGCAGCCTGTATGCGGACCGGCTGGCCATCGACTTCGTGCCGCCGGATTACTTCGCCGATTTCCCCAAGGCCTGCATGAATGGCTGGGGCTCGACCGGGCTGAACGTCGCGCCGGATGGCAAGGTGCTGCCCTGCCACGCGGCGGAAACGATTCCGGGCCTTGTCTTCCAGAACGTCGCGACGACGCCGCTGGCCCAGATCTGGAACCACGGCCCCGCCTTCCAGTCTTATCGCGGCACCGGCTGGCTGCCCGAGCCGTGCCAGGGCTGCGAGCGGAGGGAGATCGATTTCGGCGGCTGCCGCTGTCAGGCGATGGCGCTGGCGGGGGATGCGGCGGCAACCGATCCGGTCTGCCGCAGATCCCCGTTCCGTGCCCGTCTGGACGCGATCCTTGCCGAGGAAGCCGCAGCGCCCGCCCCCGATTTCGTGTTCCGCGCGGCGCCGCGGGGCTGATCCCGGCGCGAAAAGGCGTGGAACGGCGGCACGCCCCTGACAGCGTGGTTGCCGCGGCCACGTCCGGGCGCAGGAAGGCGGGGGCGAATGCCCGCCCCTCTCCAGCCCCGGCACCAAAGGGTCACCTTGGCAGCATCCCCGCCTCATGGACCACAGGCGGCGCGAAACGGCTCATGATTCCGGGGATGCTTTGCCTGCCGGGCGCACAGCGCGTATCATGAGGACATCCTGAACGTTCGAGGTGACACGATGAACGTCCGATCAGCCCGCCGCACGCCCGCATTCCCCACGGTTGCCGCAGTGATCTGCACGATGGCCTGTCTGGCTGCGGCCCCCCCTGCCCTTGCCCAAGGGGAAACCGGCCAGGTCACGCTGTCGGGTGTCGCCATCGACACCGCCGACGACAACCGCTTCTTCACCCGCATCGGGGGCAGCGTCCGCGATGACGTGACCTATGACGGGCTGGTGCCCGGCCAGACCTATACCCTTGCCGCGCAGCTTCACAACATGACCACCGGCGCGCCGGAAGGCGATGTCGTGGTCCTGCCGTTCACGCCCGACGCGCCCGCAGGCACGGTCAGCATCGAACTGCCGGTCCCGCAGAACCGCACGCCCTTCAACATCGACCATGTGGTGACGCTGAAGCTCTATGAGGGCAAGCTGGACGCTCCCGGCGATGCCGTCCCGCTGGCGGAGCTGGCCGATCTTTCCAATGCCGGACAGACGATCCAGGTTCATGCGATCCAGAGCATCAGCGTCACCGCCACTGATGCGGCGGACGGCGACCGCGCGCTTCCACCCGAAGGGGGAACGATCGCGGCCACGGTCGAGCATGTCAACCTTGTCCCCGGCTATCACTATACGCTGTGGGGCCAGTTGCTGACGCCCAGCGGGCAATCGACCGGCATCTACGCCAGCATTCCCGACTATGTGCCCGGCCAGATGAACGGCAGCGTCAGGATGGAATTCGCGGTCCCGCCCGGCCGTGACGGAATCCGGCTGATCCCCGCGATCGGCCTTTATCACAAGAACCGGGTCAGCATCGACGACAAGGGCGCGCTGACCTGGCTGCCCGATGCGCCCAATCCGGTGATGATCGCATCCGATCCCGGCCTGGACGATCCCGGACAGACGGTCGACATCGGCATTCCGTTCGAGGAGCAGCCCGCCGGCGGGCAGTGATGCCGCCGGCCCGGTCCGGGACCCGGCCTCAGGGCGGGCCAGAGGCCGGGATGTCACCGGCACCCCTGCCGATCAAAGGTCGAAGATCTTGCCGGGGTTCATGATGCCGCTTGGGTCCACGGCGCGCTTCAGCCGCCGCATCAGGTCCAGCGCCGGGCCGTGTTCGGCCTGCATATAGGCCTTTTTCCCCAAGCCCACTCCGTGTTCACCGGTCGAGGTGCCGCCCATTGACAGCGCCAGTTCGACCAGCCGCCCGTTGATGTCGCGGGCGGCCGCGGTTTCCTGCGGGTCGGCGGGGTCGAACAGCAGGACCAGATGGAAATTGCCGTCGCCCGCATGACCCATCAGCGGCGCGATCAGGCCCGTGGGCGCGATCTCGGCCTTGATGGCGGCGATGCAGTCGGGCAGGCGCGACAGCGGCACGCAGACATCGGTGGAAATCCCCTTGATGCCCGGCCGCAGCGCACGGGTGGCGTAAAGCGCCTCGTGCCGGATGCGCCACAGCCGCGCGGCCTCGTCCGCTGTGGCGGCCAGTTCCACGCGGACAGCGCCCGCATCGCGCGCGAGATCCTGAAACAGCGCCATGTCATGGGCGACGGCGAGTCCCGATCCGGTGATCTCGACCCACAGCGCGGGCGATTCAGGCAGGCCGGCGCCGCACCATGCGTTGATGGCGGCCATCTGCAGATCGTCCGCCAGTTCGATCCGGCTCAAACCCAGCCCGCAGTGCTGGGCGGCGACGACACAGGCGGTGGCGGCGCCCAGGTCCGGAAAGCTGCACAGCAGCGACTGCGATGCCTCGGGCACCCCGAACAGCCGCAGCGTCAGTTCGGTGATGACGCCCAGCGTCCCTTCGGCGCCCACGAACAGATGGGTCAGGTCGTAACCCGCCGCCGACTTGCGCACCCGCCCGCCGGTGCGGATCACCTGTCCGTCCGGCAGCACCACCGTCAGCCCCAGCACCAGTTCCCGCATCGAGCCATAGCGCACCGTGGTCGTGCCCGATGCGCGGGTCGAGGCCATGCCGCCCAGCGTGGCAGGGGCGCCCGGATCGACCGGGAAGAACAGCCCCGTGGCGCGCAACTCCTCGTTCAGGCGCTGGCGGGTCACGCCGCACTGGACCACGCAGTCCATGTCCTCGGCGTTGATCGCAAGGATGCGGTCCATGCCGGACACATCCAGGCTGATGCCGCCCTGCGGGGCCAGCACCTGCCCCTCGATCGACGAGCCTGCGCCGAAGGGGATGACCGGGACGCCATGTTCGTTGCACGTTGCAAGGACGCGCGACACTTCATCGGCGGACCGGGCCATCACCACGGCATCGGGCGGGGCTGCGGGCAGCCAGCTTTCCGCGGCGCCATGCTGGTCGCGGACGGCGGCCGCGGTCAGCAGCCGGTCGCCGAAATGCGGCGCAAGCGCCGCCAGTGCGGCAGCCACCGCAGGAGAAGTCGGGGTCATGGAGATCGTTCCGTGAAAAAGGGGCGCGGCGGACCCTGCCGCCGCGCCCGGAGGGGTCATTCCTTGAACCACCAGCGTTCGGACGCGCGGGCGCCGTCCAGTTCCCAGTCGTTGGCCAGTTCCCCATGCGCGACCTTGTCCGAGGTCGCGTCCAGGAAATCAGCCCAGACCGGGGCGACCATGCCGCCGTCCTGCGCGATCAGCGTCTGGCATTCCCAGTAAAGCTGCTTGCGCTTTTCGTCGTCCTTTTCGCCGCGGGCGGCGACCAGGGCCTTGTTGAAGGCCTCGTTGTCCCAGCTGGTTTCGTTCCAGCTGCCGATGCCTTCGCGCGAATAGGCGAGCGACAGCATCACGTCCTCGTTCGGGCGGCCCGACCACTTGGTCGCGAACATCGGCTTCTTGCCCCAGATGCTGGACCAGTATCCGTCGTCCGGCTCGCGCCTGACGTCGATGGTGATGCCGGCCGCCGCCGCCTGCTCGGCGTAAAGCTGGGCCATGTTGGTCGCACCCGAGAACGGCGCCTCGGACACGTGCAGCGGCACGGTCAGCCCCTCGGCCCCGGCCTTCTGCAGCAGGGCGCGGGCCTTTTCCGGGTCATGGACATGCTGTTCCAGATCCGGGTTGTGATACGGATAGGCCGCCGAGATCGGCTGGTCGTTCGCGATCGAGCCATAGCCCGACAGGATCTTGTCCAGCATCTCCTGCCGGTCGATGGCCAGCTTCATCGCCATGCGGACATCGGGGTTCGTGAACAGAGGGTCCGTGCAGTTCATGCTGAAGGCGTAATGCTGCTTGCCCTTGGTCTGGATCAGGTTGATGCCCGGCATCGATTTCAGCAGGTCCGCGGTCGTGGTGTCCACGAAGGCCATCGCGTCGATCTGGCCGGTCTGCAGCGCGGTGGTGCGGGCGTTCACATCCGCGATGCACTTGACCTCGACCGCGTCGAAATGCGCCCGGCCCTCCTTCCAGTAGTTCGGGAAGCGCGTCACGCGGCTGCCGACGCCCGGCTCATAGCTTTCCAGCACATAGCCGCCGGTGCCAATGCCCTTGTCGAAATCGCGGTCGTCGGCGGGCACGACCAGCATGGTCACCATGCTCAGCAGCGACGGAAAGCCCGAATTGGGCGCGGCCAGCGTCACGCGCACCTCGTCCGGGGCGGTGGCCCGGATGTCGGTGACGGGTTCGAACAGGGCCTTGGTTTCCGACACGGTATCGGGGCCGCGATGCAGGTTCAGCGACCAGACCACGTCGTCGGCGGACATGGTCTTGCCGTTGTGGAACTCGACCCCCGGACGCAGCTTGAAGGTCCATTCGGTCAGGTCGTCGTTGCTGCCCCATTCGGTCGCAAGCTCGGGGACCAGCTTGCCACCCGGCCCGACCTCGATCAGGCAGTTGCGCAGCTGATACTGCAACTGCATCATGAAGCGGCTTTCATTGAGTTGGGGGTCCAGCGTCTCGGCGGTGTCGAAATCGGCGACCGCCAGGCGGAAGATGCCGCCCTTGCGGGGGGTTGCGTCCTGGGCCAGGGCGCGGCCGGGCCGCAGGCCCAGCGCGGCGGCGGCGGACATGGCCCCCGCCCCAAGAAGAAGCGAGCGTCGGGTGGTCAGCAAGGCCATCGTGTTTCGTGCTCCCTGTCGTGAAGGCGCCGGGCCGGTGAGGGCGGGTGGCGGTATTTTTATGTCTAGACTTAAGAACTAGGGCCATACGGAAAGTCCCACAAATCAGTTTGATTGGCCTATCCGTCAGATCGGCTAAACTGTGGACCGGACAAAGGGGGATGCACAGGTGAACACGGGGCTGCCGCCCTTGCGCGCGCTTCAGGCGTTCGAGGCTTTCGGCCGGCTGGGGTCGGTCAACGGCGCCGCGCGGGCGCTGGGGGTCACGCCCGGCGCGATCAGCCAGCAACTGAAACTGCTGGAGGAGCATGTGGGCCTGCCGCTGTTCGTCAAGGACGGGCGCCGGGCCGTGCTGACCCCGGCGGCGCGGGCCTATCACGACCTGGTCTCGCAGGGGTTCGACCGGCTGCTGCTGGCGCAGGACTATATCGTCAGCCACCGCCTGAACGACGAACTGACGATTTCGGGCCTGCCGACGCTGCTGCAGAAATGGCTCAATCCCATCGTTCCCGCCTTTCAGGCTGCGGCGGGCGAAATCCCGATCCGCATCGTGGCGACCCACCAGGAATCCGATCCACGCACGCTGGAGCAGAGCTTTCGCCTGACCTATGGCAAGGCCGCGCAGCGTTACGCCCATTCGCGCGTCCTGTTCACGGACCGCTGCTTTCCGGTCTGCTCGCCCGGCTTTCTGGAACGCCATCCCGAGGCGCGCGACCCGGCTGTTATGGCGCGCCTGCCGCTGATCGACATCGACTGGGGGGCCGCCTATGCGTCGGTGCCGCGCTGGGGCGACTGGTTCGCCGCCGAAGGCATCGGCGCGGTCCCGGTCCGGCCCGTCGCCGTCCATTCGCTGTCCAGCCTCGCGATCGAGGCGGCGGCATCGGGACAGGGGGCTGTTCTGGCGCAGGCGTCCTTCGTCGCGTCGGATCTGCAGTCGGGGCGGCTGCTGCGGCTGTCCGACCACAGCCTGCAGATGCCTGAACCCTATCTGATCTGCTGGGGTCCGATGACGCTGGGCCGCACGCCCGCGCGCGAATTCCTGAACTGGATCATGATGGAAACCAAATCCCTGCGCGGTGCGACAGTTAAGCAGGACTAAACCATCAGGCGGTGCTTCTGCGCTGTTCCGGGCTGCTTTTGCCTATACATAAAAGGGAACTCAGCCACGAAAGGGTGCCGCCGTGTTTCTGAAGAACGCCTGGTATGTCGCCGCCTGGAGCCACGAGATCGACGCGAGCCTGCAGCAGATCGTCGTCCTGGGCGAAAAGATCTGCGCCTTCCGCAACAGCCAGGGCGAGGTGATCGCGCTGGAGGACGCCTGTCCCCACCGCAAGCTGCCACTGTCCAGGGGCCGCATCAAGGACGACAACGTCGAATGCGGCTATCACGGGCTGACCTTTGACTGCGCGGGCCAGTGCGTCTGGGCGCCCGGCGGCGGCCGCATCCCCTCCGCCGCCAAGGTCCGGCCCTATCCGGTGCACGAGAAATATGGCCTCGTCTGGATCTGGATGGGCAACGCCGCCATCGCCGACGCCGACGATATCATCGACATCCCGAACTTCGACAGCCCCGACTGGGGGATCAACGCGGGCGACGCGATGGAGCTGGCCTGCAACTACCTGCTGATGTGCGACAATCTGCTGGACCCCACCCATGTCGCCTGGGTCCACGAGGGCAGCTTCGCCCAGGCCGCAACTAAGGACACGCCGCTGAAGGTGACGCGCACCGAGAACGGCGTGATCGTCCACCGCTGGATGATGGATGTCGAGCCGGCGCCCTTCTACAAGAAGATCGTCGAGTTCGAGGGCAACTGCGACCGGCTTCAGCATTACGAGGTCCGCTATCCCGCGCACGCGCTGATCCGCGCGGTCTTCACCCCCGCGGGCACCGGCGGCCCGGAGGGCACGCTGGACGAGCGGACCTTCGTCATGGACAGCTACAACTTCATGACTCCGGTGAACGAGCGCGAGACCCGCTATTACTGGTTCCAGCTTCGCAACGTCCGCCCGCAGGACGAGGATCTGTCGAAGATGATGGCCCGTGACGTCCGCGCCGCCTTCTCGGAAGACAAGGCCGTGCTGGAGGAGGTGCAGGTCGGCATGGCCACCAAGACCTCGCCCCATATCGACCTGTCCATCGACGCGGGCCAGTTGCGCTTCCGCCGCCAGCTCGAAGCGATGATCGCCGAGGAGCAGATGGTCGATGAAAAGATGAGGGCGTGACGATGGCGGACGCCTTCCGCCGCTTCCGGGTCATCCGAAAGGTCCCGGAAAGCAGCGTCATCACTTCGTTCCACCTGGCGCCCGCGGATGGCGGGCCGCTGTGGACGGCGCGGCCGGGGCAATACCTGACCCTGCGCCTGCCCGCGGACGAGGGCACGGTGCTGCGCACCTATTCGCTGTCCTGCGCGGTGGACGCGCCCGACTGCCACCGCATCACCGTCAAGCGCGAGACGCTGGGGTCCGTCTGGCTGCACGACCGCGTGGTGGAAGGCGACGAGATCGACATCGCCGCCCCCCGCGGCGCCTTTCATCTGGACGAGGACGCCGCCCGCCCGGTCCTGCTGCTGGCGGGCGGCGTCGGCGTTACGCCGCTGCTGTCGATGCTGCACCGGCTGGCGGCGGGCGTTCTTTGTCCACGCCTGCGAGAACGGCGATGTCCACGCGATGCGGAACGAGGTGGCGGCGCTGGCGGCAGCTTCCGACGGACGCATCACGGTGCGCCACGTCTATCGCGCGCCGACGGATGCCGACCGCGCTGCGGGGCGGTTCGACGCCGAGGGCGTGGTGGACTGCGCCTTGCTGCAATCCCTGCTGCCGCTCGACGACTATCAGGTCTATCTGTGCGGCCCGACGCCCTTCATGGTGGCGATGTGGCGGCTGCTGACAGGTCTGGGGATCGCGCCCGAGCGCATCGCCTATGAGTTCTTCGGCAAGGGCGGCTCGCTGGCCGCACTCGCCGCCGAGGCCGAGGCGCCCCCCGGAAAGCCCGCCAGCCGGATGCCCGCCCGCGCGCCGAAGTCGGTGGCGAAGCTGGAGTTCCTGACCGACCCCGAGGCCCGCG
>CALLYR010000284.1 GCA_937859005.1 uncultured Paracoccus sp.
ACTGGCTGCATTTCGCCGAAAGCATCGGCCAGCACATCGCCAGCCTCACGCAAAGCCACCTGATGCTGCGCGATCCCGCGACCCGTTCGTTGACGGTGATGAAGCTGGAAACGGCGCGGCTGGCCCGCGCCCTGCGGCTGGTCGAGCAGACCGTCGAGGGGCAGGACTGGCTGATGGCGCAGGGGTTTTCCGGCGTCGATTGCGCGGTCGGCTGGTCGGTCTGGACCGCCGGGCGCTTTGTCCGCCTGTCGCCCGCGCTGCAGGCCTATGCCGACCGCTGTACCGCCCGGCCCGCGTTCCGGCGCGCCCTGCCGCAAGAGGGCGAGCCGCAGCTTTACGATCGCGATTTCTATGAGTTGCCCGATGCCTGACACTGTCGAAATCTTCGAGATGGGTCCGCGCGACGGGCTGCAGAACGAGCGTCGCCTGATCCCGGCGGCGGACAAGATCGCGCTGGTGGACCTGCTGTCGGACGCCGGGTTCCGGCGGATCGAGGTCACGAGCTTCGTGTCCCCGAAATGGGTGCCGCAGATGGCCGACGCGGCCGAGGTGCTGGCCGGCATCCGCCGCCGTCCGGGTGTCAGTTACGCCGCACTGACCCCGAACCTGAAGGGATATGAGGGCGCCCGCGCCGCCCGCGTGGATGAGGTCGCAATCTTCGCCAGCGCCTCCGAAGGGTTCAGCAAGGCCAACCTGAACTGCACCATCGCCGAAAGCCTGGAGCGTTTTGCGCCCGTGGCGCAAGCGGCAAGGGCAGACGGCATCCCGGTGCGCGGCTATGTCAGCGTGGTGACCGACTGTCCCTTTGACGGGCCGACGCCGCCCGCTAATGTCGCCTAGGTCGCCGCAGCGCTGCGCGAACTGGGGTGCTATGAGATCAGCCTGGGCGACACGATCGGGCAGGGGCGGCCGGACAGCATCGACGCGATGCTGACGGCGGTGCTGGACGAACTGCCCGCCGACCGGCTGGCCGGGCATTACCACGACACTGCCGGCCGGGCGCTGGACAATATCGACGCGAGCCTTGCGCGCGGGGTGCGGGTCTTTGACGCGGCGGTGGGGGGCTTGGGCGGCTGTCCCTATGCGCCCGGTGCGGCGGGGAATGTGGCGACCGAGAAGGTCGCGGCGCATCTGGCCGCGCGCGGCTTCGAGACCGGACTGGACATGGACATCCTGCGCAAGGCTGCCGCAATGGCGCAGGGGATGCGGGCCGCGGCCTGAGAATCAGGAGACAGACCCATGCACGAGACCATCCGCATCGAAACCGACGCCCGCGGCATCGCCACGCTGTGGCTGGCGCGGCCCGACAAGCACAACGCCCTGTCGGCGCAGATGATCGACGAGTTGACGCAGGCCGCGCAGGCGCTGGGCAGCGATCCGGCCGTCCGCGCCGTGGTACTGGCCGCCGAAGGGCGCAGCTTTTGCGCGGGCGGCGACCTGGGCTGGATGCAGGACCAGATGAGCGCCGACGCCGAAACCCGGCGCAAGGGGGCGCAGGCCTTGGCGATGATGCTGAACGCGCTGAACGAACTGCCCAAACCCCTGATCGGGCGGGTGCAGGGCAATGCCTTCGGCGGCGGCGTCGGCATGATGTCGGTCTGCGACGTGGCCGTGGGCGTCCATGGCGCGCGCTTTGGCCTGACGGAAACGAAACTGGGCCTGATTCCCGCCACCATCGGCCCCTATGTCCTGGCCCGCATGGGCGAGGACAAGGCGCGCCGCGTCTTCATGTCAGCCCGCCTGTTTGACGCCGACGAGGCCGAGCGGTTGAACCTGCTGGCCTATACCGTGGACCCCGAGGATCTGGACGCCGCGATCGAGGACGAGGTGGTGCCCTATCTGCAGACCGCCCCCAGGGCGGTCGCGGCGGCCAAGGCGCTGGCCCGCGCGCTGGGGCCACGCATCGACGCGGGCGTGATCGACATGACCATCGACCGGCTGGTGGCCGTGTGGGAGGACGACGAGGCCCCCGAGGGCATCGGGGCCTTTTTCGACAGGCGCCGCCCGCGCTGGCAGGCCTGATCCGTCAGCCCGACATGTCGCGCAGGATCGCCTTGCGCGAGGGAGAGGCGAATTCCCGCAGCAGCGTCATGACCACGACGACACCCGTCCCGGCCAGCAGGCCCCAGGGCCCCCCCAGCCAGCCCGTCGCGCCCAGCGCAAAATAAAGACTGCGCAGACCGATGTTGAAATTGCGCGCGGCGTTGATGTTGACCTCGGCAGCGGCCAGGGCGCGGGGCAGGGCGCGCGGATCGCCGGGGTCATTGGGGACGGCGGCCATCATGATCGCGCACCAGCCGAACAGGCGGTGCGACCAGACGAATTTCAGATAGGCATTCGCCACCAGCAGCAGCACCAGCAGCAGCTTCAGCTTCCACAGCAGGATCGGGATTGCTGCCGCTTCCAGTTCGCGCGCGAGCCCCATCAGCGGGTCGATGTTGCCCAGCAGCGCCAGCCCGCCCCCCAGCGCGATCAGGCAGGCCGAGGCATAGAAGGCCGTCCCTTCGCGCAGGGTGGCCAGGATGTTGCCGTCGAAGATGCGCGGATCGCGGGAGACGAACTGCCGCATCCATTCGCGTCGATACCATTTCATCAGCACCGACACCGAAGGCCGCCTTTGCGGCGGATTCGCGATGATCCGGCCTACGCCGAACCAGGCGAGGGCCAGCACCGCCAGCGCGATCAGGTCCAGAGGGGTCAGGGTCAGAGGCAGGTTTCGCAGGAAGGGCATGGCGGAAATGCTAACGTCGATTCAGGGCGTCCGCCAGCATCCGCGTCGGGGGCGCGGACCCTGCGTCCGGCACCGCCCGCAATCGCCCGGCGATCTTGTCGGGGCCGGCAGTATCTTGAAAAGGCACGGCTCTGACCCCATCTGTCCGGCGTCGGAGGGCCGTCAGGCGCCGACGATCGCCCGCCCGGCTCTCGGGGGGCTGCACTCACATCGCTTGTAAAGGATGCGACATGCGCAACATGGATCTGACCCCGCTTTACCGCGCCTCGATCGGCTTCGACCGGATCGCCGATCTGATGGACCGCGCGCTGTCTTCGGACATCGCCACGCCCAGCTATCCGCCCTACAACATCGAAAAGACCGGCGAGAATGCCTATCGCATCTCGATCGCGGTCGCAGGCTTCTCGCCCGATGATCTGTCGGTTGAAATGAAAGAGGGCGCCGTCATCGTGTCGGGCCGCAAGACGGCGGAAGACGAAGGCCGCACCTATCTGCACCGCGGCATCGCGACCCGCGCGTTCGAGCGCAAGTTCGCCCTTGCCGATCATGTTCGCGTCGATGGCGCGAGCCACGCCGACGGGATGCTGCACATCGACCTGGTGCGCGAGGTGCCCGAGGCGCTGAAGCCCCGCCGGATCGAGATTGCCCGCGCGGCCGCCGAGGCTGCGCAGGTGACCAAGCTCGACGCCTGATCGGGCAGGGCCGTTTGGCCCCGCTGACCCGAACGAAGGGGGCGCATGTAGGCCGCATGCGCCCCCTGCTGTATTCCGGGGCTCATCCGCGCGTCACGCCCACGCGGCGGCCCACCTGTTCAGGCAGCGGCAGATCGGCATGGGCCGCCACCGCCTGCGCGACCCTGGCCGCAACATCCGGGGCGAAGGGGCTGACGCGGCGGGTAATCAGATCGACATGCAGGATCAGGTTTTCGCTGATGGCGGCCACCCGGCCCTGCTCGGCGTGCCGCATCGTCTGGACGTAGTGCAGCCGCTTGGCGTCATGCGCGATCAGCCGGGTTTCCACCGACACGCGGTCCCCCGCATTCAACTCGCTCAGGTAATGGACCTGCGCCTGCGCGGTGAAGACTGAAACCTTCGCCTGCCGCGCGACCTCGGGTCCAAGGCCCAGCGGTTCCAGCACCACGTCCAGCGCATTGTCGAACAGGACGTGATAATAGGCCATGTTCATGTGGCCGTTGTAATCGGTCCAGCCGTCCTCGATGGCCATGCCGTTGCGGACAAAGGGGGCGGGAAAGGTCATCGGGCCCCCGGTCACAGCCGCCGCCTTGCGCGCAGGGCGGCGCTGATGGTGCCGTCGTCGAGATAATCAAGCTCGCCCCCGATCGGCACGCCCTGCGCGAGGCCCGTGACGGTCACGCCCGTATCCTGCAGCGCCTCGGCGATGTAATGGGCAGTGGTCTGACCCTCGACGGTGGCGTTCAGGGCCAGGATCACCTCGGTCACGCCCTCGTCCGCGACACGATGGATCAGGCGCGGGATGCCCAGTTCGTCCGGGCCGATCTCGTCCAGCGCCGACAGCGTGCCGCCAAGAACGTGGTAACGGCCGCGGAAGATCCGGCCCCGTTCCATCGCCCACAGATCGGCCACATCCTCGACCACGCACAACTCGCCATTGGCGCGGGCAGGATCGGCGCAGATGGGGCAGAGGTCGGATTCCCCGATATTGCCGCAGCGGACGCATTCGCGCGCGTTTTGCGCCACCTGCGCCATCAGCGCGGCCAGTTGCGCCATCTGCCCGGTCCGGCGCCGGATCAGCGCCAGCACCACGCGCCGCGCCGACCGCGGCCCCAGACCCGGCAGGCGCGCGATCTGCGCGATCAGCGCCTGGATGTCGTCGCTGCCCTCGGCCATGGTCAGAACGGCAGCTTCATGCCCGCGGGCAGGCCCATGTCGCCGGCCAGCCGCTGCATTTCCTGCTGGGCGCGGTCCTGCGCGCGGCGCTGCGCGTCCTTGATCGCGGCGAGAATCAGATCCTCGACCACCTGCTTTTCACTGGCAACGAAGATCGACGGGTCGATGTCCAGTCCCGTCAGTTCACCCTTGGCGGTGGCGGTCGCCTTGACCAGACCGGCGCCGGCCTCGCCCGTCACCGTCAGCGTGTCGAGCGATTTTTGCAGCTCCTCGGCCTTGGCCTGCATGTCGCGGGCGGCCTGCATCATCTTGGCCATGTCGCCCAAGCCGCCCAATCCCTTGATCATCGTCTCACTCCTCGTCCTCGAAGGGGTCCCATTCCTCGACCGCGGCAACCGCCCCTTGCGAGGTGCCGTGCAGATCCTCGGCCGCGTCATCGGGCGCGGGCTGAGGCGTCTCGTGCCGGATTGCGGCGATGCGCGCGCCGGGGGCGACGGCAAGGATCGCCTGCACGACCGGATGCTCCATCGCGCGTGCCTCGTCCGCGGCCTGCGTGGCGGCGCGGGTTTCGGCGATTGTCGGGCCTCCGCCCTGATCCACGACCGACACCGCCCAGCGGCTGCCGCCGGTCCAGCCGCGAAGCCGCTCGCCCAGCCGCTGCGCCAGATCGCGCGGCGCGTCCGGCGTGGGCTGAAGCTCGATCCGGCCGGGGACATAGCGGACCAGCCGGACATGATCTTCTACCTGCAAGAGCAGCGTCATGTCCCGCATCCGGCGGATCAGGTCCACGACCGACTGGAAATCGGGGAAAGCCGCCAGCGCCTCGGGCGCGACCGCTTGCGCCAGTATCGCACCGTTGGGCTGCACCTGCCCGCGGACGGGCGCTGCTGCCCGCGCCTGCACGGGGGCCGGGGCATGGTTCGGGGCGGCAGGCGCACGCGCGAATTCGCCCGCGGCCTGTCCCGCTTGCACCTTGCGGATCAGCGCCTCGGGATCGGGCAGGTCGGCGACATGGGTCAGGCGGATCACCGCCATTTCCGCGGCCATCATGGCGTTCGGGGCGGCGGAAACCTCCTCCAGCGCCTTCAGCAGCATCTGCCACAGCCGGGTCAGCGCGCGCATGGGAATGCGCCCGGCCATCTCGCGGCCGCGGTTGCGTTCGTCGGGGCCGACGGTGGGGTCCTCGGCCGCGTCGGGGGTGATCTTGACCAGGCTGACCCAATGCGTGATCTCGGCCAGGTCGCGCAGCACGGCCAGCGGGTCCGCGCCCTCGGCATATTGCGACTGCAGTTCGGCCAGCGCCTCGGCCGCGGCACCCCGCAGGATCATGTCGAACAGATCCAGCACCCGGCCCCGGTCGGCCAGTCCCAGCATCGCGCGGACCTGTTCCGCCGTCGCCTCGCCCGCGCCGTGGGAAATCGCCTGATCCAGAAGGCTGGTCGCATCCCGCGCCGATCCTTCCGCCGCGCGGGTGATCAGCGCCAGCGCGTCGTCGGTGATCTGCGCGCCCTCGGCCGCCGCGATCCTGCGCAAAAGAGCGATCATCGTCTCGGGCTCGATCCGGCGCAGATCGAATCGCTGGCAGCGCGACAGGACCGTGACCGGAACCTTCCTGATTTCAGTGGTTGCGAAGATGAACTTCACATGGGGCGGAGGTTCTTCCAGCGTCTTGAGCAGCGCGTTGAAGGCGCTGGTGGACAACATGTGGACTTCGTCGATGATATAGATCTTGTAGCGCGCCGATGCCGCTCGATAATGGACGGATTCAATGATTTCGCGGATGTCGTTCACGCCGGTTCTGGACGCCGCGTCCATTTCCAGCACATCGACATGCCTCCCCTCGGCGATGGCCACGCAATGCGCGCAGATGCCGCAGGGGCTGGTGGTGGGACCGCCAGTCCCGTCCGGGCCGATGCAGTTCATGCCTTTGGCGATGATGCGGGCGGTCGTCGTCTTTCCGGTGCCGCGGATGCCGGTCATAATAAAAGCCTGCGCGATCCGGTCGGCGGCAAAGGCGTTCTTCAGCGTGCGGACCATCGCATCCTGGCCCACCAGGTCGGCAAAGGTTTCCGGCCGGTATTTCCGGGCCAGCACCTGATAGGCGGGGGCGGTATCGGACATCGCGTTCTCCTGCACCGGGCCAATCTAGGGATGCGGCGGGCCAAGGTAAACGGGCCGCGGCTTGGCAACGGTCGTAGGCTGGGGCAGGGTCGGCGGGAAAAGGGGACGGCATGGAACCGATGGCATTCGCAGGCGGCGGGCTGGACCGGGCGGCGCATCTGCGCGCAGGCGAGGGCTGGCGCGAGGGCGCGCAGGTGGTGCCGCTGTGGCGCGGCAAGGTGCCGGTCGGGGCGGATGACCGGCTGCTGCGGCTGGAACCACGCCATCCCGCGCTGGCGAGCGCGCCGCCGCCGGTGCTGCTGGGGCTGGACGACGGGCGCGCAGTGGCGGCGCAGGACATCTCGGCCTGGGCGCCGCCGAATCTTCCGGAAACGCAACTGTTCTTCGATCCGACCGAACAGGTCCATCCCGGCATCCCCGGCGGGCGATTTGTCGAACTGCGCGGCGTCATGGCGCGGCTGAACCCTATGGATGCGGAACTGGCGGCGACGGCGCGGGCGCTGGCCGGCTGGCATGTCAGCCACCGTTTCTGTTCCGCCTGCGGCCAGCCGTCCGAACCCGCGCAGTCCGGCTGGCAGCGCCGCTGTCCCGCCTGCGGGATCGCGCATTTCCCGCGCACCGATCCGGTGGTCATCATGCTGATTACCCGTGGTGACCAGGTGTTGCTGGGCCGCTCGCCCGGCTGGCCCGAGGGGATGTATTCCTGCCTTGCCGGTTTCATCGAGCCGGGCGAGACGCTGGAGGCCGCCGTCCGGCGCGAGGTGGCCGAGGAAACCGGCATCCGCGTGGGTGCCGTCCGCTATGCCGCCAGCCAGCCCTGGCCGTTTCCGGCGTCACTGATGCTGGGCTGCCTGGGCGAGGCGGAAACCGATGCGATCACGCTGGACCCGGCGGAGCTTGAGGACGCGATGTGGGTGGACCGCGCCATGCTGCGCGAGATGATCGAGGGCCGCCATCCGTCCCTGCGCGCCGCGCGCAAGGGGGCCATCGCGGGCTGGCTGATCGGCCAATGGGTCGAGGATCGTCTGCGCTGAGACGCAGGACACGGGCTTTGCGATGAGGGGAAAAGGGTGAGAGGCTGGACGACGACCCAAGCGGGGCTCGTTACGGCTGCTTCCTTCCGGACCTGACCGGGTTGGCGAGGCGCCTGCCCGCGCCAACCTCTCGACGCCAAGATAGGGCGTGCCGCGGCGCGATGCAAGCGGTCACAGATGCAGCCGCAGCCGGACAAAGCCGCCCGCCTCGACCGGCACTGACTGGACGCGGGCGCAGGTCAGGCGCGGCAGATGGGCCAGCGCCTCGGGGGCGGTGTCGAACAGCGCCGTCGTTCCGGGCAGAGGGGCAAAGCGCCAGCTGCTGTGCGGCGGCACCTGCACGCGCCGGCGCGCAGCAACATAGCGGCGCAGCGCATCGGGAATCGTCACTTCACCTTCGAACACCAGCGGCAACCGGCCCGCCAGATCGCGAAACAGCGGACAGGCATTCCGGCGAAAGCTGTTGGTCGCCAGCAGGAACCGTTCCTCCGGCGCCACGGGGCGTCCGGCATGGCGCAGATCCAGCACTCGTCCGGGACCGTGCGACCGAATCCGTCCTTCGGCATCATAGCGGGCCGGGCGGCCGGGATCGACCGTCCAGGTCAGCCCGTCGATCACGTCGAAGAAATAGGGCGGAAAGGCCGGATCGATCAGCGTCTGATCGGCCGCACCGGGGATCAGCCGGTGAAAGATGCTGGCCGACCGTTCCAGCCAGTCGGCCAGTTCCATCCCTGTCACCTCGACCCCGATCAGCCGGTTCTGGAACAGATACAGATCGCCCAGGCTGCGCAGGGTCAGCGGCCCGGCGGGCACGTCGGTGTAATGGCCCGGCCCCCCGCGTCCGCCCGCCCGGAAGGGCGCGACCGCCGACAGGACCGGCAAGCGGCGCGCAAGTCCGAGGCTTTGGCGCAACTGCCAGCGCTGCGCCATCGCAACCAGCCGCAGCGCACCATCGTCACCCAGAAGGGTGAAGAAGCTGTTCAGCGGCGTTTCCGTCCGCGCAATCCGCCGGCGATACCGGCGCAGGGTCGAACGATGCGCGCCGATCAGATCGGGCGCGGGACGAGGCGGCAATGGCAGTGCTCCGGCGTCCTGCGTCCGGAAGGTGCAGGCCGGGTCCGAACAGCACAGGCAGCGATGGTTCGCCGACCCGCAGCAGGTCCGGCGTGGGTTTGGATCGGGCTGCACCGGCACGGCACGCACGGTTGCTCCGGCAAGGCGCCAGCCCGCCGCCTGCGTCCAGTCCAGCATCAGGTCGATCAGGCCCAGATGAGACCCGTGGAATCCGGCCATGACCGCAGGCTTGCCATGCAGGGTCCCGCGTTCGGCGTCGATGGCGGGATCGGCGGGAAAGCCCGGTCCCGGAAAGACCATATGCGTGTGACCCGCGACCACCGCATCGATTCCGGTCAGCGCGGCGATGTCGGTCGCCAGATTGTCGCTGTCCGCCCGGCCCTGCGTGGTGGCGATGCCGCTGTGGGCCAGCGCGATCACAAGATCGGCGCCCGCCCTGCGAAGGTTTCGCACCGCCTCGGCGGCGGCGGTCAGCATGTCGCGGGTTGCCACGCGCCGCGTCTGCCGCCGGTCGATGACTGCGGCATGGGGCGGGGTCAGGCCGAGTATGCCGATGCGGATCGGAAGAGCCACCCCGTTCAATCCGCGCAGTTGCCGCTGCACCAGAAGATGAGGCCGGATGCGCCCGGCATCGTTCCGGATTGCGGCATTGGCGCAAGTCACGGGAAACCGCGCGCCGTCCAGCGCCCGCAACAGGAAATCCGCCCCGAAATGAAAATCGTGATTGCCCAGCGTGACCGCATCATAGCCCAGGTCGTTCATCAGCGCGATGCCGGGATGGATACGGCGGCGCCCGATATCGGCCTGGCCGGCCAGAAAGTCGCCCAATGGGGTGCCCTGCAGGAAATCTCCGTTGTCCACCAGCAGGGTGTTCGGCGCCCCCGCACGCGCCCGTGCGATCAGTCCCGCCAGACCGTGCAGGCCGATATTGGGCACAGGCCGGTCACGCAGGTAATCATATCCCAGCATGTGCATATGCAGGTCGGTGGTGGCCATGATCCGCAGGGTCGCGCTGGCCGGCCGCAGTTCGACCCCTGCGCCCCGATCCGGAGACTGTTCGGCCAGCGTTGATCCGTCCATGTCCGGTCGTATTTCACCCCGATGATCCGCCGGGAAGATAGGCGAGTTGTTGCCGATGGCTCAACCCTTGCGCGTGATACAGATTCGTACGTCCGGCACGTGCGGCTTGCTTGCAACATTGCAACCTTAGGGTTAACAGTCCTGAGCATTTCAAAGGTCCCGGATTCTGTCATGAAATTTTCGACTCGTCAGGACGTCGATCTGGCGGCGGCCGATCTGTTTGCGGCAGTCAGTGATTTTCCCCGGATCGAACGGATTCTCATGCGACGCAGGACCGAGGTCCGGCGTGCTGATCCGGCACAGGATTCCGGGGCCGGTATGGCTTGGGACCTGGCTTTCAGGCTGCGCGGCAAGCAGCGCAGCCTGAGTCTGCAGGTGATCCAGTTCGACCGCCCCGAACGCATCGTCTTCGCAGGCCGGTCAGAGCCGTTCGATCCCACGATCGACCTGAGGGTGATCGCCCTGTCGCGGACCCGGTCGCGCCTGATCTGCGAACTTGACCTGAAGCCCCGCAACATGCGCGCGCGGCTGATGCTGCAGACCGCAAGGCTGGGAAAGGCGCAGCTGGACCGCAAATTCGCGGGGCAGATCGGCGATCTGGTCCGTGATCTGACCGCGCATGCCAGCCTGGGGCAGGGCGGCAACGGAAAGCAGATGCGCGGCCCGGCAGGGGTCTACTGGATCGCACCGGGGGAATTGCTCCGGCAGGCGGCGGGCCGCTGAAAGGCGCCGCAGGCCGTCAGGCCCGGCCGCGCTGTTGTTCGGCCCGCAGCGGATCGGCGGGATAGACGCCCAGAATCGCCAGATGCGACGTGAAATAGCGCAACTCGTCCATCGCGCGCGCCACGGCCGGATCATCGGGATGGCCCGCGACATCGGCATAGAACTGCGTCGCGCTGAAGACGCCATCCACCATATAGCTTTCCAGCTTGGTCATGTTCACGCCATTGGTGGCAAATCCGCCCATCGCCTTGTAAAGCGCGGCCGGAATGTTGCGGACGCGGAAAACGAAGCTGGTCAGCATTTCGGGCTGCCCGGCGGCGTTGAGGCGGCGGCTGTAATCGGGTTCGCGCGACATGATCAGGAAGCGGGTCGTGTTGTTGCGGCGGTCCTCGATCTCGTCGGCCAGCCGCTCCAGCCCATAGATTTCGCCCGCAAGCGGGCTTGCCAGCGCCGCCCGGCGCGGGTCGCCCAGTTGCGCCACCGTCATCGCGCTGCCCGCCGTATCGGGGCCGGTGATCGTGCGGATGCCGTGGCGGCGCAGGAAATCGCGGCACTGGCCCAGCAGGACCGTGTGGCTCATCGCCTCGGTGATGTCTTCGAGACGCGCGCCGGGAACGGCCAGCAGGCTGATATGCACGCGCACGAAGGTTTCATCAATGATGTGCAGCCCGGATTCGGGCAGCAGGTGGTGGATGTCGGCTACCCGGCCATAGGTCGAATTCTCGACCGGCAGCATCGCCAGGTCGGCCGCGCCCGACCGGCAGGCCTCGACCGTGTCCTCGAAGGTGTGGCAGGGCAGCGCCTCCATATCCGGGCGTGCCTGGCGGCAGGCCTGGTGGCCATAGGCGCCCGGTTCGCCCTGGAACGCGATGCGGCCGGTCAGGGGGCGTTCGGCGGAACGGCCTTCGGGCGCATCGGACGGACGGGACAGGGACATGGGATGGACCTTCATCATTGGGCACCCGCGGCGGCGACCGGCGCGGGGGGCAAGGCTTTGGGCTGTGCGGCGCGGACGGGGCGTGCGGCAGGAAACGGCCCGACCGGTGCCGACGGGGATCGAACTATACCTTGAACCGGCAAAGCGAAAGCGGGTAGATAACGCGCAACGCACAGCTGGACCGCAAGGGATTTCGCATGTTCAACACGATGACCGTGACAAAGACAGCCGGAGCGCTGATCGGTTCGCTGCTGTTCCTGCTGCTGGTGTCCTGGGGCGCATCGTCGCTGTATCATGTCGGCTCTGCCGGCCATGCCGCCGAGGGCGAGGCGCCGGCACAGGCCTATACCATCCCGGTCGAGGGCGCCGAGGAAGCCGCGGCCGAGGGAGAGGCTGCGGGCGAGACCGTCGATTTCGAGGCGCTGCTGGCGTCGGCCGATGCGGCGGCGGGCGAAAAGGTGTTCGGCAAATGCAAGTCCTGCCACAAGCTGGACGGCACTGACGGGGTCGGCCCGCATCTGAACGGCGTCGTGGGCCGCGTGGTCGCTGCCTCCGAAGGCTTCAACTATTCCGAAGCCATGAAGGCGCATGGCGGCAACTGGGAGCCCGAGCCGCTGCAGGCTTTTCTGGAAGACCCCAAGGGCGTCGTGCCCGGCACCAAGATGACCTTCGCTGGCCTGAAAAAGCCCGAGGACCGCGCCAATCTGATCGCCTATCTGCAGACGGTGCAGTAATCCCGTCACAGGGCCGGACCACAGGGCGCGGGGTTTCCCGCGCCTTTTTCATTTTGCGCGCCCGGTTCGTCACGAATGCGCCAGCCCGCTTGCGGCACGGGGCCGCCCTCGCCTAGCGTCGTGGGGCCGAACAGAGGGATCGCCATGACCGGAATGCGCAGACTGGCCTGGACCATGATGCTTGCTGCGGGGCTGGCGGCGGGACCGGCGGGGGCGCAGACACCCCCCCCCGCGGACGCGGCGGCCGCGCCGCAGGCGACCGGCACGATCGTCTCGCACGGCGTCTCGACCTTTGGCGACCTGGCGTTGCCTGCGGATTTCCAGCATCTGCGTTACGTCAACCCGGACGCGCCCAAGGGGGGCGAGATCAGCGAATGGGCCGCGGGCGGCTTCGACAGCTATAACCCCTATACGATCAAGGGGCGGGCGGCGCGGATGTCCACGCTGCCGCTCGAATCGCTGATGACCGGCACGGCGGACGAGATCGGCGCAGCCTATTGCCTGCTGTGCGAGACGGTCGAATATCCCGAAAGCCGCGACTGGGCGATCTTTACCCTGCGCCCGCAGGCGCGGTTTTCCGACGGCGCCCCCGTGACGGCGCGGGACGTGCTGTTTTCCTATGAACAGTTGCGCGACAAGGGCCTGTCGTCCTTCCGCGCGGTGCTGGTGCAGATGGTCGCGGGCGCTGAGGTGCTGGACGACCGCCGCATCCGCTTCACCTTCACCCCCGACTATCCCCGCCGCGACGTGATCCAGGCGGCGGGCGGATTGCCCATCTTTTCCAGGGCGGATTTCGAGAAGAACGGCCGCGATCTGGGCGAAAGCTCGAATCTGCCCTTCGTGGGATCGGGGCCTTACATGTTCGACCGCGCCGACATCGGCCGGTCCGAGACATGGCGCCGCAATCCCGATTACTGGGGCGCGGACCTGCCGGTCAACCGCGGGCGCAACAACTTCGACCGCATCCGGGTCGAGTATTTCGGCGACTACGAAACCGCCTTCGAGGCGTTCAAGGCCGGCGAATACACCTTCCGCAACGAGGCGAGTTCCATCATCTGGGCCACGCGCTATGACTTCCCGGCCTTCCAGAACGGCTGGGTTGCCAAGGCCGAACTGCCCGACGGCAACATCGCCAGCGGCCAGGCTTGGGCGATCAACCTGCGCCGCGCGCAGTTCCAGGACGCGCGCGTGCGCGAGGCGATCGGGCTGATGTTCAACTTCGAATGGGCCAACGAGACGCTGTTCTATGGGCTTTACACCCGCATCGACAGCTTCTGGGACAACAGCGAACTGGCCGCGACCGGCAAGCCCTCGCCCAAGGAACTGGCGATCCTTGAACCGCTTGCGGCCGATCTGCCGCCCGGCGTGCTGACGGATGACGCCGTGACGGCCCCGGACAGCGGCGCGCGCCAGCTTGACCGCGGCAACCTGCGCAAGGCCGCGGCCCTGCTGGACGCGGCGGGCTGGGTCATTCCCCAGGGCGCCCGCGACGGGCTGCGCCGGAATGCGCAGGGGCAGACGCTGCGGGTCGAGATTCTGAACGAATCCCAGACCTTCGACCGCGTCATCAATCCTTACGTGGAAAACCTGCGCGCGGCGGGCATCGACGCGGTCCATTCGCGCGTGGACGACGCGCAACTGGAAAGCCGCCGCCGCAGCCATGACTTCGACATGACGAATGCGCAACTGGGCCAGGACTATATCCCCGGCGCGGGGTTGCAGCAGTATTTCGGCTCGGCCTCGACGGGCGACGTGTTCAACGCGATGGGGCTGGCCAGCCCGGCCGTGGACAAGCTGATCGGTCTGGTCGAATCCGCCACCACGCGCGAGGAGCTGAGGGTCCGCGTCCACGCGCTGGACCGCGTCCTGCGGGCGCTGCGTTTCTGGGTGCCGCAGTGGTACAAGGCGAAACATACCGTCGCCTATTGGGACATGTATGCCCATCCGGCGGAACTGCCCCCCTATGCCCTGGGCGAGCTTGATTTCTGGTGGTTCGACGCGGATAAGGCGGACAAGCTGAAACAGGCCGGGGCGCTGCGCTGACCCACGGCCGGGGCACCGGGCAGGACGACGAATGGGCGCATATCTTCTGCGGCGGCTGCTGCTGATCGTCCCGACCCTGATCGGGATCATGCTGGTCAACTTTACCCTGACGCAGTTCGTCCCCGGCGGTCCCATCGAACAGATCGTGGCCCGCGTGCAGGGCGAGGGCGACGTGTTCCGCAACATCGCGGGCGGGGGCGATGCGGGCCAGCAGGGCGGGACCGAGAAATACGCCGGATCGCAGGGCCTGCCGCCCGAATTCATCGCCGAGCTTGAGCGCGAATTCGGCTTCGATAAGCCCCCCGTGGAACGGTTCCTGTCGATGCTGGGCGACTATCTGCGCTTCGACTTCGGGGAAAGCTGGTTCCGCTCGATCAGCGTGGTCGATCTGGTGCTGGAAAAGATGCCGGTCAGCATCACGCTGGGGCTGTGGTCCACGCTGCTGGCCTATCTGATCTCGATCCCGCTGGGCATCCGCAAGGCGGTGCGGGACGGGACGCCCTTCGACACATGGACCTCCAGCGCGATCATCGTGGGCTATGCGATTCCGGCATTCCTGTTCGCGGTGCTGCTGATGGTGGTGTTCGCGGGCGGGTCATACTGGAAGATCTTTCCCCTGCGCGGGCTGGTCAGCGACAATTTCGACCAGTTGTCCACCTGGGGCCAGATCAGGGATTACCTGTGGCACATCACCCTGCCGGTGGCGGCGACCACGATTTCCAGTTTCGCCACGCTGACGCTGCTGACCAAGAACAGCTTCCTGGACGAGATCAACAAGCAGTATGTGATGACCGCCCGCGCCAAGGGCCTGACCGAACGCGCGGTGTTGTATGGCCATGTCTTCCGCAATGCGATGCTGATCGTGATCGCGGGCTTTCCGTCGCTGTTCCTGGGGGTGTTCTTCGGCGCCTCGATCCTGATCGAGACGATCTTCTCGCTGGACGGCCTTGGGCGGCTGGGGTTCGAGGCGGCCGTCCAGCGCGACTATCCGGTGATCTTCGGCACGCTTTACGTCTTTGGCCTGATGGGCCTGCTGATCGGGATCCTGTCGGACATGATGTATGTGCTGGTCGATCCCCGCATCGATTTCGAGAAGCGGCAGGGATGACGCTGTCGCCCCTGAACCAGCGCCGCTGGCGCAATTTCCGCCGCAACGGCCGCGCCTTCTGGTCGCTGGTGATCTTTGCCACGCTGTTCGTGCTGGCGATGTTCGCCGAGGTGATCGCCAACGACAAGCCCATCGTTGTCAGCTATCGGGGCGATCTGTATTTCCCCGCCTATCGCTTTTACCCCGAGACCGCCTTCGGCGGCGATTTCGGGACCGAGGCGATCTATACCGACCCGGCCGTGCAATGCCTGATCGTCAGCGGCGGGCGGCAGGAATGCTGGGACGACCCCGAAGGCGTCACAGCCGAGGCCGCGTCGGGGACCGTCGCGGGCGAGCCCGTGGAACGCGGCTGGATGATCTGGCCGCCGGTCCCCTATCATTACCGCACCATCAATAATGTCGGCACTGCCCCCAGCGCGCCTGATGCGAACCACTGGCTGGGCACCGACGACACGGCGCGCGATGTGCTGGCACGGGTGATCTATGGTTTCCGCACCTCGATCCTGTTCACGCTGATCGTGACGGTGGTGGCGTCCGTGGTCGGGATCAGCGCGGGCGCGGTGCAGGGCTATTTCGGCGGGCGCACCGACCTCGTGTTCCAGCGGCTGCTGGAGATATGGGGGTCCACGCCGTCGCTTTACGTCATCATCATCCTGTTCGCGATCCTGGGGCGCAGCTTCTGGCTGCTGGTGTTCGTCTCGATCCTGTTCGGCTGGCCCGCGCTGGTCGGCGTGGTCCGGGCCGAGTTCCTGCGGGCGAGGAACTTCGAATATGTCCGCGCCGCCCGCGCGCTGGGGGTTTCGGACCGCACCATCATGTTCCGCCACATCCTGCCTAACGCGATGGTCGCCACGCTGACGATGCTGCCCTTCGTGGTGACAGGCACGATCTCATCCCTGGCCGCGCTGGACTACCTCGGCTACGGCCTGCCCGCGTCGGCGCCTTCGCTGGGCGAACTGGCACTGCAGGCGAAACAGAACCTGCAGGCGCCGTGGCTGGGCTTCACCGCCTTCTTCACCTTTGCGATCATGCTGTCGCTGCTGGTCTTCGTCTTCGAAGGGGTGCGCGACGCTTTCGATCCGCGCAAGACGTTCCGATGAACGATCCGCGCCCATCCGTCCCCGTCCCCGCGGCACCCGTCGCGCCCGCCGCAGAAGTGCCCCCGGTCGTTCCCGCGCCCGGCATGGCGGCTGCGGTCCCGGCCGAAGCCGCCGCACCCGCCCCGCCGCCCGCGGGCAAAACCATCCCCGTTCCCGCCGCCCCGGCGCCCGGCCATCCGGTGCTGGATGTCCGCGACCTGCGCGTCAGTTTCCGCAACGAGGGCCGGGTGACCCCTGCCGTCCGGGGCGTCAGCTTTACCGTGGGTCGCGGCGAAACCGTCGCGCTGGTGGGCGAATCCGGGTCCGGCAAGTCGGTCACGGCGCTGTCCACCGTCCACCTGCTGGGCGATTCCGC
>CALLYR010000285.1 GCA_937859005.1 uncultured Paracoccus sp.
CAGGCCGTCGAAATCGCGGAGCAGCCCCGCCACGATCCGCAGCAGCGTCGATTTGCCGATCCCCGACGGACCCAGGATCGCCACCCGCTCGCCCCGTGCGACCGCCAGCGTCAGCGCGCCCAGCACCGGACGGTCCCCGAAGGACTTGGCGGTCAGGTCAAGCCTCATCCTGCCTCCACCGGGCGGCGCGGGCCTCCCACGGGCGCAGGACCAGCAGATCGACGGCCAGCATGACCGCGACGAAGGCCAGCGACCAGGCCAGCACGCGCGCCACGTCGAAGCTGGAAAACAGCAGGTGGATCTTGAAGCCCACACCGTTCGACCGGCCCAGGAATTCCACCACCAGCACGATCTTCCAGATCAGCGCGATGCCCGACCGGGCGGCGGCGGCGATATGGGGGGCAAGCTGGGGCAGCACGACATGGCGCAGCCGGGACAGCGGCGACATGGCAAAGACCTGCGCCATGTCGTCCAGGTCGGGCCGCAGGGCGCGCGCGCCCTCGCGCAGCATCACGGCGACCACGGGGATCTTGTTCAGCGCCACGGCCAGGATCGCCGCCGTCTCGTTCAGGCCGATCCAGATATAGCACAGCACGATCACGACCAGCGCCGGGATGTTCAGCATGATGACCAGCGTCGGGTCCAGCCAGCGGTCCGCCAGCCGCGACCGCCCCATCCACAGCCCCAGCGCGCCCCCCAGCACCATCGCCACGGCGAATGCCGCAACGACCCGGAACAGGGTCATGCCGGCGTGGAACCACAACTCGCCCGAAACGGCGATCTCGGTCAGCCGTTGCAGGACCAGCCCCGGTCCCGGCAGGCGCTGGGGGTTGCCCGTCAGCGCCGCCGCGGCCGCCCACAGCACCAGCAGCGCCGCAAGCGAGGCCACGCCCGGCAGGATGCCGGACGCGCCCGAACGTCTGTAAGGGGCCTTACTCACCCGACCAGAACAGCCCCGGCGGCAGTTCCGTCATCCCGCCCGTCAGTTCGGCGCCCCCCAGTCCGGCCATGACGGCGAACATCTTCTGCGCGGCTGCCGGGTCGACCGTCTGCGACTGCGGGATGCCCGCGCGCCAGCCGTCGCGCAGCGCCGCGAATTCGGCGTCGTCGGCCGCATTCATGATCGGGCGCAGCGCGACCCACGCCCCATC
>CALLYR010000286.1 GCA_937859005.1 uncultured Paracoccus sp.
GTCGAGATCTGCTGCGAGAGGACCGCATCCAGAATCTCGCCGAATCCGTCCGCGCGACGGCGCAGCGGCAGCGGACCCAGTTGCGGCAGCACCCGCGCCCAGACGGGGCAGACGCCCGCCAGATGCGCCGCGCCTTCGGCAAGGTCGGCGTCGGTTGCGATCTGCCGGATCACCGCCGCTCCTGCTCGATGGTGTCGGCCCAGGCGCGCGCGCTTTCCTTCAGCCGCGTCTCGTAGGCCAGCGAGATATGGTCACGCAGCGCCCGTTCGGCGGCCTCGGAATCGCCCGCGGCGATAGCGTCCACGATCGCCTGGTGTTCCGCCATCGCCCTTTCGCCCCGGCCTTCCGCGGCCAGCGACGTATGCGCCATCAGCGCCATGGTGCGGTGCACGATGTCCAGTTGCTGGACCAGATAGCGGTTGTGGGACGCCAGATGGATCTGATGGTGGAACCGCCGGTTCGCCCGGCTCAGCGCCTGTGGGTCGCCGATGATCTTGCGGTCCTCGGCGACCATCTGGTTCAGGACGCGCGCCTCTTCGCGCGTGGCGTGGCGGGCGGCCAGGCGGGCGGCCAGCGCCTCGAGTTCGGTCCGCACGGTATACAGTTCGGCCAGTTGGTTGTGGTCCAGCGTCGCCACGATCAGGCTGCGTCCGTCACGGGTCAGCATCGCCTGGGTTTCCAGCCGCTGCAGCGCCTCGCGCACAGGGGTGCGGGACACGCCGAAGCGTTCGGCGAGTTCGGATTCGACCAGCCGGTCGCCGGGGCGATAGGTGCCGTTGTCGATGGCCGACAGGATCAGGGAATAGGCGTCCTTCATCGCGGCATGATTTGGCGCGCCCGCGGCGGATTGCAAGCCGATCCCCCCAAGGCTAGGCCGGACGCATGGAAACCGCGCCCCACGACACCGCCCTGCCCGACCTTGACCGCCTGCGCCGCGACTTTGCCGGCGTCGATGTCTGGATCTTCGATCTGGACAACACGCTTTACCCCGCCGAGGTGCGGCTGTTCGCGCAGATCGAGGCGCGGATGACCGCCTATGTCCAGCGCCTGCTGGATGTGGACGCGGCCGAGGCCAACCGCCTGCGCGCCCATTACTGGCGCGAACACGGCACGACGCTGGCGGGCCTGATGGCCCATCACGGCATCGATCCCGTGGCCTATCTGGGCGATGTCCACGACATCGACTTCTCGGCGCTGACCCCCGACCCCGACCTGGGCGCCGCCATCGCCGCGCTGCCGGGGCGCAGGATCGTCCACACCAATGCCGATGCCGCCTATGCCGGCAAGGTTCTGGCCCATCGCGGCCTGACCGGATTCGAGCAGGTTTACGGCATCGAGGAGGTCGGCTGGCACCCCAAGCCCGACCCGCGGTCCTTTGCCGCAGTCGCCGTGGCCCATGGCATCGACCCCACGCGCGCCGCCATGTTCGAGGACGACCCCCGCAACCTGGAATGCCCCCATTCGCTGGGAATGCGCACGATTCTGGTCGGCCCCGGACGCCACGGGCCGGACGAACTGGCCGAGGGTCACACCCACGGTCCCCATGTCCAGCACCGCACCCATGACCTGACCGCCTTCCTGCGCCGGGTTGCACAGGCGCTGTCCGGCATGGCAGACTGAGGCCCAGACCCTAGCGCGGGAGAATACGTCATGGCCACCCCCGATCCCCAGAACGCCGCCGAGGCCGTCGGCGCCGCCCTGACCGCGGATGCCGGCATGCAGAGTCGCGCGGAACTGCGTACCGCCACCCGCATCATCGCCATCCTGCTGCTGGTGATCGTGTTCGCGGTTGTCGTGGTGGCCCTGTTCGGGTTGCCGGCGCTGACCATGTTCGGGCTGATCGGAACGGTGGTCGTGCTGGGCCTGCTGATCGCCTACGCGGCCGGGTTCTGACGCGGGCATGGCTGCCGCCGAAACGGTCGATGTCCTGGTTTCCGGCGGCGGCATC
>CALLYR010000287.1 GCA_937859005.1 uncultured Paracoccus sp.
CCGCGCCAGTTCCAGCCGCCGGGCCAGCGGCGCTGCGGGCGCGGGCCCGTCCAGATCGGCGCCCAGATCAGCCAGCAGCCGCATCTGCGGCAACAGCAGCGCGCCGCCCCTGTCAAGTTCCGTCCGCAGCGCGCGCAAGCTGTGGCCGTCATTGGCATACAGGGTGACGCGGGCCATGTCCTCGGGCGGGCGTCCGGCCAGATGCGTCCTCAGGCCCGCCACGACCTCGGCTGCGAAATCGACGCCTGCCGGAAGGGCGTAAAGTCCGCGCATCATCGGCCCGGTCCTTCCTTCAGCATGGCCTCGGCCAGCGGGATGCAGTCGGGGCGGCCCACGTCGCACCAGCCGCCCGGATGGACGATGCCGAAGACGCGTCCCTCCGCGATCAGCAGGTCCCACAGGCGGTTGAGCGAGAACACCTCGTCCGCGATCCCGGCCAGCCGGTCGGGGCGGATGATCTGCGCGCCGGTATGGACCAGCGGTCCCGTGCGGGTCAGCCTGCCGTCCGCATCCAGCGCGAAATCGCCCCCCCCCAGCCGTCCCGCCGCCCGGCCGAGCGGCACCAGCATCAGCAGCGCGTCCATCCGCGCCCCGTCCCAGGCCGCGCGCAGGGCGGCGACCGGGTTGGGTCCGGTCCAGACCGCGTCGGGGTTCAGCGTCAGCACCGGCGCCGCCCCCCGCGCCGCTCCCGTCCCCAGCAAGGGCAGCGCCTTTCGCAAGCCGCCCCCGGTATCCAGCAGCAGATCCGATTCGTCGGACAGCGCCACATCCGTTCCCGCCAGATGATCTGCGATCTGCCCGCCCAGGTGATGGATATTCACGACGATCCGCTGCGCCCCGCCCGCCCGCGCCAGATCCAGCGCCCGGTCCAGCAGGGTGCGCCCGCCGACCTTTATCAGCGGCTTGGGGATGCGGTCGGTCAGCGGCGCCATGCGGGTGCCGCGGCCGGCGGCGAACAGCATCAGGGCGTGGGCGGCATCGTCCCGCATCGGGCACGAATCCTTTCGATGATCGGGGGGGCGGGCGCGGGGATGCCGGCCAGCGCGGCGGCCAGGGGCGTCAGCCGCGGATGGGCCGCGTCGCGCATGACGGCATCCCACACCCGCGGCATGAACTCCAGATAGCGCGGCTTGCCGTCCCGCAGGCACAGGCGGGTGAAGATGCCCATGATCCGCAGTCCCCGCTGCGCCCCCAGCAGCGCACAGGCGGCGCGGAAGCGGTCGGGATCATGCCCGGTCGCGGCCAGATAGCGGTCGACCGCCCCGGCCTCGATGTCGCGGGCCACATCCCTGCGCGCATCCTGCAGCACGGATGCCAGTTCATAGGCCGGATGGACCGCCACGGCGTCCTGGAAATCCAGCAGGCCCAGGGGCTGCCCCTCGCCCATCCACAGGATGTTTTCGGCATGGAAATCGCGCAGGGACACCACCGGGGGCACGTCCTCGCACAGTTCCGCATGCAGCGCGGCAATGGCAGGGGCCAGGCCCGCGCCCGCGCCGGGGGGACTGCCTGCGGCGGGGGCATACCAGTCCGCGAACAGCCGGACCTGTTCGGCCAGTGCGGGACCGTCCAGCGCCGGGGCAAAAGCGGGCGGCGCATGGCGGTGCAGATCGGCGATCAGATCGGTGATGCGAGCGTAAAGCATCGGCGCCGCGGCGGGATCGCGTTCCAGCACCCGCGCCACCAGATCGTCGCCCAGGTCCTCGACCAGCAGCAGCCCCGCGTCCTCGTCCGCCGCCAGTATCTGCGGCGCGTGAAATCCGCGGTCGCGCAGCCAGTCCGTCATCGCCAGATAGGACCCGCAGGACCCCGGCGGCGCGTCCATCAGCACCGCCCGGCGGCCGCCGCCGGTCAGGCGGAAATAACGCCGGGCCGAGGCATCGCCCGCCAGCGGCACGACCCGCGCCCCGTCCCATCCCGCACGGGCCAGAAAATCCGCGATGGCCGCCATGCGCCCGATCCGTGCCCACCGGGCGGGATCGCCCGCAAGCTCGATCCGCCGCCGGTCGGGCGCGGTCGCGGCCAGCGTGACGCGCAGCGCGCCCGCAGGGGCTGCGGCCATGCGGTCGGGCCATTCGATCAGGGTGATGGCGCTGTCCAGCGCCTCGTCCAGCCCCAGTTCCGCCAGTTCCGACGGATCGGTCAGCCGATAAAGATCGGCGTGCCAGATCTCGGTGCCGTCCGTATCGGCATAGGTCTGGACAAGGGTGAAGGTCGGGCTGGGCACATCCTCGGCCGCGTCGCCCTGGCGC
>CALLYR010000288.1 GCA_937859005.1 uncultured Paracoccus sp.
GACGATCGCCTCGAACGGGCCCAGGGGCGCGCAGGCGGCCTCGATCATCCCGATCAGGGGGCCGATGTTGCCTGCCTCGTTGCGGCAGGGAATGACGATGGAAAAACGCGGGATGATGGCGGCCAAGGCAGATCCTGCACAGGCTGATTGTAGCGCGACGTCGGACGGGCCCATACAGGGGCCGCCAGACCCGTGAACCACGCCGCGAGACGCGCCGCAAGCCGCGGCATGCGCGCAAGGCCGCAGCATCGGCGGCCGGAAAAGCGAACGGGCCGCCCACTGGGGACGGCCCGCGAGATCATGGGAGATGGTCCGGTTAGGGGCGGATCACCGCCGGCCCAGTCCGGTTGGCCGCGCCTCTTGGGGTTGCCCTCAGGCCGCGGTCCTCCTGGCTGTCCCGACACCTTTCTCCAACATCACTCTCGACACTGGACCACCTCCTTTCGCTGTTTACGATGGCTTCAGGGTGCCACAGCAGCGAATCAAGTCAATCAGTTTCGCAGGGGGTCCGACAGAAGTCGTGCCACGATGATGCGGAACGGCACCAGCGCCATCGCGGCCAAGGCCAGCTTCACGCCCCAGTCGGCGAGGCCCAGCGACACCCACAGCGGCAGCATCGGACCCACGCCCAGCAGGGGCACGGCCTCGTTTGCCCAAGCCGTATTGGCGTCGGCAGGCAGGAAGATGGCGAAGGCCACCGCGAAGAAGATGATCGTATCCAGCGCCGATCCGACCAGCGACGACAGGAACGGCGCCTGCCACCAGCGCCGGTGCCGCAGCGCGTCGAACACCGCCACATCCGACATCTGCCCCAGCATGAAGGCCAGGCCCGATGCGGCGGCGATGCGCAGCGTGGTCGTGCCCGCCCCGGCCGCAACCAGCGAGCAGGCGACGCCCGCAATGAATCCCGCGATCACGATCCGGCGGGCGGCCGCCGCGCCGTGGAGGCGGTTGGTCACATCGGTGACCAGGAAGGCCACGGGATAGGTCAGCGCCCCCCAGGTCAGCCAGTCGCCCAGGCGGAACTGCACGAGGATATTCGAGGCCAGCACGACGGCGGCCATCGCCAGGGTGGCGGGCAACAGGTGACGCATGGAACTTTTTCCGTTTTACAAGGTCGCGGAACAACTCGGCCCGACGAAAGGGCAACGGGGCGGTTAGCGCCGTGCGGGCCGCGGGTCAAGTCCCGGCTCAGTCGCGGATGCGGTATTCGACCAGTTCGGTCTTCTGCAGGAAGAAGAAGTTGTCGTCCGACACCATCGTCAACCGGATGCCCTGTCCGTCCTGCCAGACGGCGATGCCTTCCAGGTTGTCGAACTGAAGAAACCTCGATTCGACCAGCGTTTCCGGTTCGCCCAGCGCATCCTCGGTCATGGTGAAGCGGCGCACGCGGCTGGCGAATCCCAGCGGTCCCTTGAAGTCCCGTTCCAGCAGATACAGCCGTCCGTCCGGCCCCACATCCGCCCCCACCGCCAGCCAGCGCCCCTCGCGGGGGATGGAGAACGGATGGCTCCATTCCCCGTCGCGCAGGCGCCAGAGGGGAAAGCTGTCGCCCGACCAGGTTTCGGGGATGGTCAGCAGGTCGCCTGCGGGCGTGACCGCCAGCGCCTCGAGCCCGCGGTTGCGGTGCAGTGACGAAAACCAGACCGCGCCGGGGATGCGGATGGCGGGATCGTCGGGGTCGTCATAGCGGGCGATGCGGTCCAGACCTTCGAAGCTGACGAAGATCCGGCCCTGCGCGTCGATCGCCAGCCCCTCGGAATCGCCCAGATAGCCGGGCTGGACCATCTTGCCCCGGCTGTCCTTCAGCCGGGCGGTGCCGGCGGTGGTGACATCGCGGATGCGGCCCTGGGTGTCGCGGTCGATGCTGCCCCAGCGGATCGTGCCGCGGTCGGACAGCGCGGTATAGCTTCGGCCGTCGTCCGACATCTCCAGCCCCGAATAACCACCGAAATCGGGGTCGACCTCGCGCCAGACGAAGGTGCCCAGGTAATCCACGGTGGCTGCCTGGACGGCGGCCAGCCCCCCCGCCAGCACCGCCAGTCCCGCCAGCCCCGCGATCAGCGCGCGACGAGGATCCGGCATGCGCGCGGCAACTCGCTCAGCCGGAAGCTGCGAGGGTGGCGGTAATTCGGGTCGGGCGGCGGCGCGGGCGGCGGGTCGATGCGGTTGCGGACCCATTGTGCGGCTTCCTCGCAGCCGTCGCCGGGGGGCGGCGGGTCCTGATCCTGGCAACCGCGAGAGCCGCGCGTGCAGGCCAGCCGGACATGGAAGTGGTAATCGTGCCCGCCGATCGGGCGGATCTTGCGCAGATAGCCGCGGTTGCCGCGTTCGGCCTGGCACATCAGCACCTTGGCCACCGGATCGACGAAGACCCGTGCCACGCGCGGATCGCTGGCGGCGGCGCGGATGATGGCATGGTGGCTGGCCGACCACAGCGGGCTGGGGGCAACGCCTCCCTTCGCCACCACAGACTGCGAGGACAGCTTTTCCCGCTGGGCGGGCGACAGCCGCAGGCTGGACGGCGGCAGCATCCAGATGTCGGCGTCCAGCCCGATCTGGTGGCTGGCGTGTCCGGTCAGCATCGGTCCGCCCATCGGCTGGCTCATGTCGCCGATGTAAAGCCCGTGCCAGCCGTAACGCGTGGCCTGGCCCGACAGGCCGATCAGGAAATCGACCAGTTCCGGCTGGCCCCAGTTGCGGTTCCGGGACAGGCGCATCGCCTGCCAGGTGGGGCCGGTTTCGGGCAGCTGGACATTGCCCGACGCGCAACCGCGGCTATAGCCGCCGATGGCCTGCGGCGCGGCGCGGTTGGCCGCGCGCTGGGCGCCGAAGACATCCTTGGCCAGCGGCTCGGCCAACACGGGGGGGGCCGCGGCCAGTGCCAGTGCGGCCACCGTCAGAATTGTGCGGATCACTGCTCGGATTCTCCCTCCGGTTTTACCCATCCTAGCAGAGCGAGCGAGAGAAGGAACATCACGATCAGGGGCACCATGCCGATGCGCTGGCTGCCCGTCAGATCGGTCGCCAGCGCGATCAGCAGCGGCGCAAGGAACGCCGTGGCCTTGCCCGACAGTGCATAAAGCCCGAAGGCCTCGGCCGCGCGGGCGGCGGTGGTGTGGCGCACCATCATCGTGCGGCTGGCGGCCTGCAACATGCCGCCCCCGCCCCCGATCAGCACGCCGCAGGCGAAGAACACCGCGTCGGGGATGCGCGACCCTGGGGCCAAAGGCATGCCGAACAGCGACTGGCGCGACATGCCGACGACGACGGCGCAGACCAGGATCAGCGCCAGCATGCAGGCGACGATCACGGGCTTCGGCCCCCAGCGTTCGTCCGCGCGCCCGCCCAGCCAGCAGATGGCCGCCGCCGATACCGCGCTGACCACGCCGAAGATGCCCGCCCAGATCACCGGCCAGCCCAGCACCGTCGCCGCATAGACGCCGCCGAAGCTGTAGAGCGCATTCAGCGCGTCGCGCGAGAACATCGACGACAGCAGCCAGGCGGCCAGCGAATGGCGGCGGCGCAGGCTGGCCAGCAGCCGGCCCAGGCCGCGCATCGCCGCCCCCGGCCGCAAGGGCCGGCCGGTGCCGCGGGGTTCGCGGACCCAGACGAAAAAGGGGATCATGAAGATTGCATACCAGATCGCGGTGAAGGGTCCGACGAACCGCGTGCCCTCGCGCGCGGCCGGGTCCAGCCCCAGCGCCGGGGGATGGCCCAGCAGCGTCTTTCCGGTGACGGCGTTTTCGGCGAACAGCCCCAGCATGATGACCAGCGCCAGAACCCCGCCGACATAGCCGAAGGCGAAGCCCGACCCCGAAATCCGGCCCATGTCGTCCCGTCCGCCCAAGGACGGCATCAGCGCATTGGTGAAGATGGTCGTGAATTCCATCCCGATCAGGCCAAGTCCGAAAAAGACCAGCGCCTGCACCAGTCCGGTGCCGTCCGGCGTCAGCCACCACAGCCCCGCTGCGCCGATGACGTAGAATGCGGAAAAGAACCAGATCCACGGCAGCCGGCGTCCGGTGGTGTCGGCGATCGCCCCCAGCACCGGGGCAAGGGCCGCGATCGTCACCCCCGAGATCGACAACGCATAGCCCCACATCGCCTGCGCGCGCACCCCGGCCTCGACCGAATCGGCGCCCAGCATGGCGAAACGGCGCTGGGCCACTTCGGCGAAATAGATCGAAAACACGAAGGTCAGCAGCAAGGTGGCATAGGGCTGGCTGGCCCAGTCGAAAAACCACCAGCCCCAGATGCGCCTGCGTGCCTTGGCCATGCCCTGTCCCTCTTGCGCGGGCATAAGGCAACAGCGCCGTCAGGCTGGCAAGTCGTTCGAGCGCTGTCCCGACAGATCGCCGGGCAGGACCGGGGGCCAGGGGCGTTCGCCGTCCGCCGCGATCCAGGCCTGCACCCAGCCGGGCAGGGGCGGGCTGGGTTCCGCATGGCCCATCGCCGCCATGAACTCGGCGGGCGCCACGATGCCGCTGCGCTGTCCGCCCCCCACGATCGCCACCCGCAGCAGCATGTGGTTGCAGCATTCCCCGCGCGTCCAGATCGATTGTTCCATATAGATGAACCGCTTGTCCCACCCCAGGGTGCGCGACACCTGCGTGAACCGCTGGAACGCCTTGATGCGCCGGCGGTAACGCACCGTGTTGCCCGCCACGGTGAATCCCCAGCCGCGTTCGCGCAGCGTGCCCACGATTCCCAGCCGGATGGCCATCGGGATACGGCCCAGGTCATACAGCGTCAGCGTGCGGCCGTTGTTCAGTTCGACCCACGGGTCCAGGTCCCAGGGCCAGCAGCGGTGGGTGGACACATGCGCGCCCAGCAGGGCCAGGCGCGGCGCCCGGCGGGCGGCCGAGACTTCGCGGACGAAGCGCAGAAAGGGATACATGCGGGCTCCTTTGCAGGTGCCGGGCTAGTCGGAGCGCGCGAAAGCGTCAACCGCGACCCGACAGCGCCTTGCGCAGGACGCGCCCCTCGCCTACCTGAACCCGGACCAAAAGGGGACTTGCCGCGATGACGACGCTGTATCAGGCGCTGATGCTGATTCTGGACGTGATCTGGTTCATCATGATCGCCCATATCATCATGTCGTGGCTGATCAACTTTCAGGTGCTGAACCTGCGCCAGCCGGTGGTGGCGCAGGTCTGGGACGGGCTGTCGCGCCTGCTGGAACCCATCTATCGCCCGATCCGCAACCTGCTGCCCGACATGGGCGGGCTGGACCTGGCGCCGCTGGTCGTCTTCATCGCGATCATCATCCTGCAGCGGGCACTGGCCAACAACGCCGGCTTCTTCCTGGGCTATTGATGCCCGGCGAGCTTCTGCGGCAGGTCTGGGGCTTCGACGGATTCCGTCCCGGCCAGCAGGAGATCGTCGAGGCCGTGGCGCAGGGCCGTGACGTGCTGGCGATCATGCCGACGGGCGGGGGCAAGTCGCTGTGCTATCAGCTGCCCGCGCTGATGCGCGAGGGCGTCACGGTCGTCATCTCGCC
>CALLYR010000289.1 GCA_937859005.1 uncultured Paracoccus sp.
GGCGGCGGGCCGGGGCGGCGGAGAACTGCTGTTGCATGGCCCAATAGGCGCGCTCGCCCTTGGCGCGTTCGATTTCGTCGGCAAGACCGCGGGTGGCGGCGGTCGCCTCGGCCTTGGCGGCGCCGATCGCGGCCTCCAGCCGGCCGATTTCGGCGGTCATCACCGCGATCGCCCCGCCCAGGCCGGTTTCAAGGTCATTCAGGCGATGCAGACGTCGCGCCAAGACAAAGCAGAACACGGCCAACGCCGCACCCAGCACGGTCAGGGCGATCTGCAGGGCAACGGCAAGCGTCATTGGATGCGATACTCCGTGATCAGCAGGTCGCGCACGGCCTCCTCTCCCAGCACGAAGCGCGCGCGGGTGGCCAGTTCCAGCCGGACGATGTCCAGAATGCCGCGCCGTTCGAAGGCGGCGGGGTCGATGTCGGCCAGGAAGGTGGTAAAGGCATCCGACAGCCGCGGCATCAGCTGCCGGGCCAGCGCCTCGGATTCCGGCGCGACGTCGATCAGCACCGACATCGCCAGCGTGCGCGCGCGTTCGCCGGGCAGCGACAGAAGGATGCGCGGCACCTCGACGAAATGGACGGCGGGCAGGGCAGGGCTTTCCGCGGGCGCCGGAGCGCTGTCGCGGCCGATGAGGGACAAAGGCGACCACAGCCCGGTCAGGGTAGTCCCCAGCCCGGCCGCCAGTCCCGCCACTGCCAGCAGCACGGGCAGCAGCCGCCGGATCCGTCCCCCGGCCGGAACGGCCGTCATCGGTTCGCTGATGTCGGTCATCTGATTCTCCAGCTTCGTCAGGCTGGAATAGCACCCGCGCACTAACCGATTCTTAATGGCCCCCGTGCCATGACGGCCCTGTCGAACCGGGAAACGATTCGAATGGGGGCGCCGATGCAGAAGCTGGCCGAATACTGGAACGACCGCAGCGCCGGGCAGAAGCGGGTGCTGGTTCTGGCCTTTCTGACCAGTTTCCTGGCGATCGCGGGCTTTGCATGGCTGGCGAACCGCACGCCGATGGCGCTGCTCTATTCGGGACTGGACCCGGCGCGGGCGGGCGAGGTGATGGCCGAACTGGACAAGACCGGAGTCGCCTCGGAAATCCGGGGCGACGCGATCTGGGTCGATGAGGGCCAGCGCGACCGATTGCGGATGGCGCTTGCGGGACAGGGACTGCCTTCGGCCGGGGGTGCGGGATACGAGATCCTCGATGGCATGTCGGGCTTCGGCACGACCTCGCAGATGTTCGACGCCGCCTATTGGCGCGCGAAAGAGGGCGAGCTTGCCCGCACCATTCTGGCCGTGCCGGGCATCAAGGCGGCGCGCGTCCATCTGGCGGTCCCGCCCAGCCGCGGCCTGCGGCGCGAAGGCGGGGGCACGGCCTCGGTGACGATCACCACCGACGGCACCCCGTTCGATTCGCGGCAGGCGCGCGCGCTGCAGTTCCTGGTGGCCTCGGGCGTGCCGAGGCTGGCGGCGGACAGCGTCAAGGTCATCGATTCGGCCCGCGGCGTCGTCTCGACCGGGGACGAGACCATCGCCGCCGACCGCGCCGCCGAGATGAAGCGCAATGTGGAGCGCATCCTCGAACCCCATGTCGGCCCCGGCAATGCCATCGTCGAACTGAACCTGGATCTGAACACCGACAGCGAACAGACGACCGAACAGCGCTTCGACCCGCAGGGCCGGGCGCTGATCTCGCAGGAAAGCGAGGAAAGCTCGGACCAGTCCTCGAATGCGGACGCGGGCGCGGTGACGGCGTCGTCGAACCTGCCCGAATCGGCGGCCTCCGACGGCCCGCAAAGCAAGAGCGCCAGTTCCGAAACCCGCCAGCGCCAGAACTATGAGGTCAGCCGGATCACGCGCGAGGTCCTGCGCCAGCCTGGCACGACCCGCCGCCTGACGGTGGCGGTCCTGGTCAACGGCACGATGCAGCCGGGGGCGAACGGGCAGGACGCCCTGTTGCCCCGCTCCGACGCCGAACTGGAGGCATTGCGCGAACTGGTCGCCTCAGCCGTGGGCTATGACGAATCGCGCGGCGACGTGATCACGGTCAAGTCGCTGCCCTTTGCCGCGCTGGGCGAAGGGGGCGCCACTGCGACGCGCGGCGGGCTCGTGGATCGGCTGGCGCTGAACGATCTGGCCCGGCTGGCGATCATGGGGCTGTTCGCCGTGGCGCTGGCGGCGCTGGTGCTGCGGCCCCTGCTTCGGGTGCGCAGCCTGCCGCCGGGGCCGGTCAACGTGCGGCTGCCCAAGATCGTCAAGGCGCCCGAGGGCGCGACGTACGCCTGGACCGAGAGCCCGGGCGGGATCAACGGCTACTACCTCGTCTCGCGCGGCGAGAAGACGCCGTGGCGGCTCAAGCTGCGCACCCCGGGGTTCA
>CALLYR010000290.1 GCA_937859005.1 uncultured Paracoccus sp.
GCGTCGCCGATGCGAAAGAGCTGGAACTCGCCCTCCGGATTATCCGAACGCTCCTGCGGATCGCCATCGATGAACGCGTCATAATCGACCGCGCCGAGATTGCGCGACAAGGGCTTCAGCTCGAAATAGAGATCGTCGAGCGGGACGGTGCCGTGATTGACGACGATCTGGTCGACCTCGCGTTGCCTGGCGACGCCGCCATAATCGCTGCCGATATGGGCGATAATCCGGTTGCCGCTCTTTTCCGCCCATTCCAGCCGCCAGGTGACGGTGAAGGTCACGTCGAGCTTCTGGAGCGCGCGCATATAGGGCACGAGGTTCATCGCCATGACCTCGGGGGCGAAGCTGCGGTCGGGCGTCACGATCTCGACCGCGGCGCCGGTCGCGGCGATCAGGTCCGCGGCCTGCAACCCCGCATGGTCGCCCGCGTCGTCGAAGACCAGCACATTCGCGCCCGGCTTCACGTCGCCCGACAGGATGTCCCAGGCAGAACAGACCAGATCGTTGCCGGTCGCCAGCACCTTGGTATGGGGCAGGCCGCCGGTGGCGATGATGACCTCGTCGGGATCGGTGCCAAGGATCGCATCGGCATCCGCGAAGGTGTTGAAGCGGAAGGCCACGCCGCGCTTTTCGCATTGGGCCATGCGCCAGTCGATGATCGAGATCATCTCGCGGCGGCGCCCGGACAGGGCGGTCAGGCGGATCTGGCCGCCGGGATGGGGGGCGGCCTCGAACACCGTGACCTCGTGGCCGCGTTCGGCGGCGACGCGGGCGGCCTCCATGCCCGCGGGACCCGCACCGACGATGGTGATGCGGCACTTGTCCGCCGCCGGGGGAATGGTGTGGGGCATCGTCTCCTCGCGCCCGGTGGCTGCGTTGTGCAGGCAGAAGGCCATGCCGCCCTGATAGATGCGGTCGAGGCAATAGTTCGCGCCGACGCAGGGGCGGATGTCGTCCTCGCGCCCCTCGATCACCTTGCGCACCAGATGCGGGTCGGCCATGTGCGCCCGCGTCATCCCCACCATGTCGAGCTTGCCGCTGGCGATCGCATGGCGCGCGGTCGCCACATCGGGGATGCGGGCGGCGTGGAAGGTCGGAAAGCCGGTCGCGGCGCGGATGTCCCCGGCAAAGTCCAGATGCGGCGCGGACGGCATCCCCTGCACCGGGATCACGTCGGTCAGGCCCGCATCGGTGTCGATATGGCCGCGCACCACGTTCAGGAAATCGACCAGCCCGCTGTCGCGCAGCCTGTGCGAGACCTCCATCCCCTCGGCCGCGGTCATGCCGCCGGGCTGGACCTGATCGCCGGTATAGCGCAGGCCGACGATGAAGTCCTCGCCGCAGCGGGCGCGGATTTCCCGCAGCACGTCGAAGGTAAAGCGCAGGCGGTTTTCAAGGCTGCCGCCATACGGCGCGTCCAGGTCGTTGGTCAGGGGCGACCAGAACTGTTCCAGCAGATGCCCGTAAGCTTCCAGTTCGATCCCGTCCACGCCCGCGGCCTTCATCCGTTCCGCCGCGTCGCCGAAGTCGCGGATGATGCGGGCGATGTCCCAGTCCTCGATCCGCTTGGGGAAGGCGCGGTGCGCGGCCTCGCGTTCGTGACTGGGCGCCACGACCGGCAGCCAGTCGGCCTTGTCCCAGCGGGTGCGGCGGCCAAGATGGGTCAGCTGGATCATCACCGCCGCGCCGTGGTCGTGGCATTCGTCCACCAGCCGCTTCATCCAGCCCACGACCTCGTCCCTGTAGGCGAGGATGTTGTTGAAGACCGGCGGGCTGTCCTTCGCGACCGAGGCCGAGCCCGCCGTCATGGTCAGCGCCACGCCCGCCTTGGCGCGTTCGACGTGATAGGCGCGGTATCGGTCCTTGGGCATCCCGTCCTCGGGATAGGCGGGTTCATGGCTGGTGATCATGATCCGGTTGCGAAGCGTCAGGTGCTTCAGCCGGTAGGGCTGGAGAAGGGGATCGTTCGACATCTCGGGCTGCCTTCTGGGACGGGTGCAAGGAGAGAATGATCGAAATGTTCATATATGTCTATTTTAAGTTCATCAATGATTTTCAAGATGACAGGAATGGACAATCCTCTTGCCCGGATGCTGCCCTCGCGCTAGCCAGAGGGCATGACACGGCACGAGGCTCCCGAAACCGGCTGGCGCGGATCGCCCGAAGGCTGGCTCGAAGCCGCCTATGAGGCGCTGATCGAGGGCGGCATCGACGCCGTGAAGATCCTGCCGCTCGCCAACCGGCTGAAGCTGTCCCGCACCAGCTTCTATTGGTTCTTCAAGGACCGCGAGGCGCTGCTGTCGGCCCTGGCGGACCGCTGGGACGAATGCACGACCGCCCCCCTGACCGCCGCGGCGACGGCTTATGCCGAGACCGAGGCCGAGGCGCTTCTGAACGTCATCGGCTGCTTCCTGCCGCCCGACGGCTTTGATTCCCGGCTGGAATTCGCGGTGCGCGCCTGGGCGCTGCAGGACGCCGGGATCATGGCCCGCATCCGGCAGGCGGATGTCGCGCGCCTGACCGCGCTGCGCGACATGCTGGCGCGCTGGGGCCACGATCCGCAGGACGCCGATGTGCGGGCGCGCACGATCTATCTGGTCCAGATCGGCTATATCTCGATGCAGGTGCAGGAGCCTCTGGCGGACCGCATGAGCCGTATCCCGACCTATGTCGAGATCTACAGCGGCGGATGCCGCCCCCAGCCGCGCGAACTTGCCCGTTTTCACGCCCGGCATGGATATGCCGCGCAAGCTTCAGGCAGTGGTCCCTGAGCCGCCCTGCGGGATCTTTCCGTTCGGCGGCGCGTCGGCGGGGGCATCGGCAAGGGCACAGTGGCGGGGCGGCTTTCGGGCGGTCGTCTCCTGATCGGTCCGGCTGGCGAGGCGCAGTCCGGCCCGGCTGATCCGGGCCATTCCCGGCAGGAAGATGAGCCAGCCTGCCAGCGGATCGGCGAGCGCATCCGCGACAGGCTC
>CALLYR010000291.1 GCA_937859005.1 uncultured Paracoccus sp.
ATCGCCCGCATAAGCGCGCCACAGGTCGATCAGCGGGCGCAGCCGGTCGGCCTTGGCGTGATCCTGCCACGGCTTTTCATACTGGAAATGTAGGATCTTGATGTCCTGCCAGCGCCACAGGCCGGGCAGGTTGAACCAGACATATTGCAGCATGTTGCAGAACACCGGCAGCCCGTGCCAGTCGGGAAAGTAATGTTCCAGGAATGTCTGATCGGTCCGCCGCCAGAACGCGCAGGGCACGTCCAGCCGCGCCAGCATGTCGTCAAAGGTCGCCGGGTCGGGCCGGGCGGTGAACACGCCGCTGTTCAGCCGGTGGAAATCCGAAAGCGATTCATAGACGTTCGGCGCGGCGCAGAACTGGGGGTAATCGAACAGCCGGTCCACGTTCTGCAGGACCAGCGCATCGGCGTCGATGAAGACGACCCGCGCGTAATCAAGCTGCCACAGCCGCAGCTTGGCGAAATTGTCCAGCGGCGTGTGGAAGGGCGGCTTTTCCCCCTTGGTGAATGCCGCGCGGCCGTGCAGCGCGTCGCGGGCATGGGCCGCGTTGAACGCAGCACTCGTCGGCAGCAGGTCGCAGCGCACCAGCCGCGCGCCCAGGGCGGACAGCGGCGCAAGGTCGGCAGGCGCCACGTCGGTGTGCAGCACGCAGATGTCGGCGTCCGTCCCCGACAGCACGATGGACCGCACCAGCGCCCGCGCGCCCAAGGCGTAATCGGCATTCGTGACCAGGGTGACGAACGCCCGGTCGGACCGCGCGGGGCAGTCCGGGGTCAGGCCCTGCAAGATCAGACCGCCTTCAGCCGCTTGCCCTCGGGGTCGTGATCGACGCGGCGCGCGATGTCCTTGGTCCATGCGCTGACGGCAGGGACGCGGGTGCGGTCGATGCGGTGGGCGTATTTGCGCGCGACGTCCACCACCTCGGACAGCAGGCCGTCCTGCAGGGTGGTTGGGTTCAGGCCCAGCGACAGGAACTGGTCGTTCTTCACGATCAGGTCGTTCTCGTCGGCTTCCTTGCGCGGGTTGGGCAGGAACTTGACCTCGGCCCCGGCCAGCCTTGCCACCAGCTGCGCCAGGTCGCGGACGCGGTGCGTCTCGGTCATCTGGTTGAAGATGCGGACCCGCTCGCCCGCCTGCGGGGCGTCGCCCAGGGCCAGTTCCACGCAGCGCACGCTGTCCTGGATGTGGATGAAGGCCCGCGTCTGCCCGCCCGAGCCGTGGACCGTCAG
>CALLYR010000292.1 GCA_937859005.1 uncultured Paracoccus sp.
GACGTCAGGCCGTAGCTTCCGTCACTGTCCGATTTCCGGGGAGTAGCTCAGTCCCCAACCCTCTCCAAGCTGCGGCCGGAGTCTTCGACGTTCTCATCGCCTGATCTTCACTGGAACGCCACCGCATCCGAACCGAGGCCCGAAGCCGCTGCTGACTGGTCCGGAAATCTTCTGCTACTGACACGGAGCAGCCGGGCGACCCGGCGGCCTCAATCATGGCGAACGGATAGGACATGAAGACCATCCTTGGACTGAGCGGCAGCTTGCGCCGTATCTCCTTCAACAGTGGCCTGCTGCGCGCCGCCGCAGAACTGGCGCCTGATGGGGCGCGGATCGAGATCGGCACGATCCGTGACGTGCCGCTTTACGATGGCGATCTGGAAACGGCACAGGGCCTGCCCGCGGCGGTCCGCAGGCTGCAGTCCCAGCTTGCGGCGGCGGACGGCCTGCTGCTGGTCACGCCCGAATACAACAACGGGATTCCAGGCGTGTTCAAGAATGCCATCGACTGGATGTCGCGGGGTGAGGGCCTGGCCATGTTCGTGGGCAAGCCGGTGGCGGTGATCGGTGCCTCCCCCGGCGGCTTCGGCACGACCCTCGCGCAGAGCCACTGGCTGCCGGTGCTGCGGACGCTGAAGACGCGCCCGTGGTTCGAAGGCCGCCTGATGGTATCTCGCGCCAAGGGGCTTTTCGACGATGACGGCAACCTGACCGACGACAAGACCCGCGCGGCCCTGAGCGACTTCGTCAGAGGTTTCGCAACGAGCCTTCAGACGGCCAGAAGCCGCTGAGATCCACGGGCAGCCATCAATCCACGATCCAGTCTCGCGCAATGTCGAGATCCTGCGCTGCAAGCTCATGCCCGGCCGCAATCACCCGCGCGTCGAGCTGGGCGCCGGCGGCTCTCAGCGAGGCTTCCAGCGCGGGCGCCATGGGCGCGTAGGGATCATCAGCGCCACTCAGCAGCAGGATGCGGGTGCCCGTCAGATCAGGCTCGGGCGCGTCCTCCAGCACCTCGATCCCGCGCAGCAGGATGGCGCGGCCCACCACGCCCGGATGCAGGCGCAGGACCGCCCCCAGCAGGTTGGCGCCGTTGGAATAGCCCAAGTAAGTCATCCGCGCCGGATCGAGGCCATAGCCCCTGACCGCGCCCTCGACGAAGCCGGCGAAGGCGGCGGCCTCGGCGCGGATGTCCTCCTGGTCATAGGTCACGGCGTCGAAGCGGCGGAACCAGCGGGTGATGCCCTCCTCGGTCGAGCGCCCCCGCACCCCCAGCAGCGTGGCGCGCGGGTTCAGACGGGCAGCGAGCGGCATCAGGTCGGCCTCGTTCCCGCCCGTCCCGTGCAACAGCACGATGACCGAGCCATCCGGGTCGTCCGGCGTATGAAAGCGGTGGACGAAGGGCAGATCGCGCATCGGCATCCTTTCCTCGCCCGGCCGGGCGAACTGCGGCAGCATCAGGCGCAGATCCTCCGCGCGGGCTGCGTCATGGGGCGGGATCATCAGGGTCTCGCCAAGGCGGGCCTCGTCCTCATCGGCGGTGAAGCCCGGTCCGTCCGTCGCATATTCGAACAGCGTCCCCGCCGGCTCGCGCACATAGAGCGACAGGAAATACTTGCGGTCATGCACGTTGGTCGCGCCCTCCCATTCGCGCAGGTCCAGCCGCATCTGCCGCACAGCCTCTGCGTCCGATGCACGAAAGGCCACATGGTCGATCACCCCGGCCCCCGGCCCGCCGGTCACGAAGCCCGCCGACTGGCGCAGGTCGATCATGTCGGTATCCGACTGCATCCGGGTGAAGGGGCCATCGCGCAGCACCACGCGATAGCCAAAGCGTTCGGCAAAGCGCGCCGTCGCCTCGGCATCCCCGGTCAGGATCGTGACCGAGCGGATGCGCGTGGGCGCGTTCGGGTCCTGCAAAGGTGCTGCGGCAGGCAGGTCCACGCCCACCAGCTTGACGATGATGCCGTCCGGGTCGCGCAGGCGCAGCACCGGCTCGCCCAGTTCCCGCGTGGGGCCGGTGACCGGCACCCCCGCCGTCATGGCGCGCTGCAGCCAGTCGCCGATGCTGGCGGGCGGGACGGCCAGCGCGATCTCGCTGATCTGCTCCAGCCCCACGCGGCCGCGCGCGCCGTCCTGCCAGACGAGGAAGGTGACGACCGATCCGGGGCTGCCCAGCCGGTCGCCATAGAACAGGTGCAGTTGCTCGGCATCCTCAAAGCCGCCCGTCTGCTTGACGAGCCGCAGACCCAGAAAGCCCATGTAGAAATCGACGTTGCGCTGAACATCGCGGGTGATCGCGGTGACGTGGTGGATGCCACGGGTCATGACAGTTTCCTCCATCACGTCCGAAGGACGTCAGCCGTCCAACCGGCGCCGGTCCCTGCTATGGATAGAACACGCCGCCGAGAGCCTTGCGGGGCTTGGTGTTGTTTTCCGGCAGCGGGATGAAATCGGCCTCGTCGCCCGGCACGGTGTCGAAGCGGCCGCGGCGCCATTCCTCCTGCGCCTGCTCGATCCGTTCCTTTCGCGAGGACACGAAGTTCCACCAGATCCAGCGCAGTCCGTCCATCGGCTCGCCGCCGAACAGCATGGCACGAGCCTCGCCAATCGCGCGGATGGCGATCTGGCCACCGGGCCGCAGGACCAGAAGCTGGGCCGGCGGGAAGGTCTGCCCCGCGACCTCGATCTCGCCCGAGATGGTGTAAAGCGCGCGCTCGGTCACGGACGGCTCGATCGCGAGGCTTGCGCCGGGGGCAAGCTGGACATCGGCGTAAAGCGTCTCGGAGGCCGTCGCC
>CALLYR010000293.1 GCA_937859005.1 uncultured Paracoccus sp.
CGAGTTGGCCGGCATGTTCGAGGGGGCGGGCGCCCGCGTCGTGGACCGGACCGGGATGGTGTTCGATCCGCTGCGCTGGCGTTGGTCGCTGTCGAAACGCGACCTGTCGGTGAACTATGCGGTGACGGGGGTGCGCGCCTAACTCAGGCCTCGTCCTGCAGCCGTTCGCGCAGGCGGCGCAGGACGGGCAGGGCGGTGCGGACCTGCGCCGGCCCGATGTCGCGCACGATATCCGCGATGCGCGGCAGGAACGAGGCCAGCGCCGCATCCCGTGCGGCCCGGCCCGCCGGGCTGATGGACACGAACTTGCGCCGCGCGTCATCCCAGTCGGGGCGGATGTGAATATGACCCGCCCATTCCAGCCGCGCCAGCGTGTTGGTCATGGCGCTGCGGTTGACGTGGAACGCCTCGGCCAACTGGGCGGGGCTGCGTTCCTCGTTCACATGGGCCAGCAGGTTCAGCACGGAAAAATGCGAAAGCTGCATCCCCGGCGGCAGGGCGCGGGTCACGATATGGCGGGCGAGCTGGTCCGAGATCAGCAGCTCGGCAAACAGGCTCGCGGCCAGAGGTTCGGCGTGATTGTCGCTCATGGTCCCCGGATCACCGGATCGTTGCGCCAAGCGGGAACGCGGGCGCGGGCGCGGTCCACCTGCGCCATGTCCAGATCGGCCAGCGTCACGCCGGGGTCCGTGCCGCCATCGGCCAGCACCTCGCCCCAAGGGCCGACCGCCAGCGAATGGCCGTGGCTGCGCCTGGGCGGGCGATCGGGGCTGTGCGGGGCAGGATGGGTGCCGCATTGGGCGGCGGCAAGGACGAAGCAGCCGTTCTCGATCGCGCGGGCGCGCAGCAGGACCTCCCAATGCGCGGCGCCGGTGGTGTCGTTGAAGGCCGCGGGCACCGTCAGCAGCCGCGCCCCCGCATGGGCAAGGCGGCGGTAGAGATGGGGAAAGCGCACATCATAGCAGACGGTCAGCCCCATGGACACCGGCCCCTGCGCCAGAACCGCCCGGTCGCCCGGACGGAAGGCCGCCGATTCGCAATAGGATTCGCGGTCGGTAATCGTCACGTCGAACATGTGGATCTTGTCATAGCGCGCGGCGATCCCCCCGTCCGGCGCGATCAGGAAGCTGCGATTGACGAATCGCGCCTCCTGCGGGTCATCGTGGCGCAAGGACAGCGATCCGATGGAGAGCCACACCCCCAGCCGCGCGGCCTCGGCCCGCAGGGCGGCAAGGGTCGGGTCCTCGGCCTCGACCCGCAGCAACGCGGCCTGCCGTTCGCGGTCGGGGGTCAGCAGATTCGTCACCTCGGGCGTCAGCAGCAGTTGCGCGCCCCGCGCCGCACCGTCGCGCAGGAAATCCAGCGTGACGGGCAGGTTCGCCGCAGGATCGTCGCCCACGCTCAGCTGCACC
>CALLYR010000294.1 GCA_937859005.1 uncultured Paracoccus sp.
CCCCGACCGATCCGGTCGCCCCAAAGATCGACACGCTGCGCATGTCAGCCCCCGATCCGCGGCAGCCCTGCCACAAGGCCGATCAGGAACGCTGCCGCCAGCGCCCCCGTCATCGCGTCAAAGCGGTCCATCAGCCCGCCATGGCCGGGAATCAGGTCTGAACTGTCCTTGGCCCCCGCCCGCCGCTTCAGCCAGCTTTCCGCGATGTCGCCCATCTGCCCGGCCAGGGCCAGCATCGGGCCCAGCACGACCGCGCCCCAGCCCGCCTTGCCCACAGCCACCAGCCCCAGCGCCAGCAAGGCCGCGCCGACCCAGCCGGCGGCGGTGCCGCTCCATGTCTTCTTGGGGCTGAGCGAGGGCCAGAACTTCGGCCCTCCGACCGAGCGGCCGACGAAATATCCCAGCACGTCCGACTGCACCACCGTCGCCACGATCCACAGCGCCGTAGCCAGCCCCACGCCCTCGCGGATCCAGGCCAGCCCGTCCGCGGCCAGCGCCATGCCCAGCGTGAACAGGACGAAAGCCACGCGAAAGGCCGGCGCGATGCCGCGCCAGGCCGCCAGAATGGGGGCCAGGATCAGCGGCCAGGCGGCCAGTCCATGTTCCAGCATGATGACCAGCAGCGCCGCCGCCGAAACCAGCGCGACCAGCAGCGCATGGCGCGGCGCCCGCGACGACGGCACGCGGCCCGCGGTCAGCCGGACCAGTTCCCACATCAGCCCGCCGAACAGGATCGCCACGCCCAGTTGCATCCACAACCCGTGCGAGACCAGCAGCGCCACACCCACGATCAGCAGCACCAGCCCCGATCCCATCCGCCGCGTCAGGTCGGACCAGCGGCCCGCCGGGGCGATCAGGGGGGCGCGCGGGATCATGCCGCGCCGAACCGGCGCTGGCGCAGGCTGGTGCGGTCCAGAATCTCGGCCAGATACGCGGGGGTGAAATCGGGCCACAGCACCGGGGTGAATTCGTATTCCGAATAGGCCGCCTGGAACGGCAGGAAATTCGAGGTCCGGGTTTCCCCGGAGGTGCGGATCACCAGATCCGGGTCGGGAAAGCCTGCGGTGTCCAGACATGCGGCCAGATCGGCCTCGGTCGGCTCGGCCACTTCGCCCCGCGCGATCCTTCGGGCCAGACGCCCGGCGGCGCGGGTCAGTTCGTCCCGGCCGCCGTAATTGATGGCGACGGTCAGGTTCAGCCGCGTATTGCTGGCGGTGCGCGCCTCGATCCCCGCCATCAGGGCCTGCAGCTTGGGATCCAGCCGCTCGCGCCCGCCGATGAAGCGCATCCGCACGCCCTCGGCCGCCATCGCATTCGCCTCGCGCTGGATATAGCGGGCGAAGATGCCCATAAGGCCCAGCACTTCCTCGGTCGAACGCTTCCAGTTCTCGGTCGAGAAGGCATAGACGGTCAGCCAGTCCACCCCCAGATCGGGACAGGCGCGGACGATCTGCTTGACCCGTTCGGCCCCGCGGCGGTGGCCGACCAGCCGCGGCCAGCCCCGTTCCTTGGCCCAGCGGCCGTTGCCGTCCATGATGATGGCGACGTGGCGGGCGCGTTCGGACCCGCGGGCGGGCGATACGGCGACCGCCGGTGCGGTTTCGGCGGCCATGTCGGTCAGACCTGCATGATTTCGGCTTGCTTGGATTCGAGCGCCTTGTCCACCTCGGCGATCATGCGGTTGGTCAGGTCCTGAACCTCGGCTTCCCAGAACTTCTGATCGTCCTCGCCCATGCCCTTGGCTTTGGCCTTCTTGATCTGGTCCATGCCGTCGCGGCGGATGTTGCGCACGGCCACGCGGGCGTGTTCGGCGTATTGCGCGGCCACGCGGGTCAGGTCGCGGCGGCGTTCCTCGTTCAGTTCGGGGATGGGCAGCATGATGATGGTGCCGTTCAACTGCGGGTTGATGCCCAGCCCGCTTTCGCGGATCGCCTTTTCCGCGCGGCCGACCAGCGCCTTGTCCCAGATGTTGATCGTGACCATGCGCGGTTCGGGAACGTTGACGGTGCCGATCTGGTTCAGCGGCGTGGGCGAGCCATAGGCGTCGACCATGATCGGGTCGATCATGCCGGCCGAGGCGCGGCCGGTGCGCAGCGACGCGAATTCCTGCCGCAGGCTGTCCATCGCGCCCTTCATGCGGCGTTCCAGTTCGTCGGTGTCGATCTCGATCTCGTCGGCCATTTCGCCTTGCCCCTGCCCGTCGGTTGCGGTGTTCCCGCGCTTGTAACCAAACGCGGGGTGCATGGCAAAGGGTTCACCCATGCACGCGCGTATAGGTCCCGTTGCCCGCCAGGATGCCGCGGAAGCCGCCCGGTTCGTCCAGCGAGAAGACGATGATCGGCAGGTTGTTGTCCCGCGCCAGCGCGATGGCGGATGCGTCCATCACGCCCAGATGCTTCTGCAGCACCTCGTCATAGGTCACGCTCTGGTAACGGACGGCATCGGGGAACCGCTTGGGGTCCTTGTCATAGACGCCGTCCACCTTGGTTCCCTTGAAGATCGCCTGGCAGTTCATTTCCGACGCGCGCAGCGTGGCCGCGGTGTCGGTGGTGAAATACGGGTTCCCCGTGCCTGCGGCAAAGATGCAGATGCGCTTTTTTTCAAGATGCCGCACGGCGCGGCGGCGGATATAGGGCTCGGCCACCTCGTCCATGCGGATCGCGGAAATGACGCGGGTGTGGATGCCCTTGGCCTCCAGCGCGGCCTGCAGCGCCAGCGCGTTCATCACCGTGGCCAGCATCCCCATGTAATCGGCGGTGGTGCGTTCCATCCCCTGCGCGGACCCTTGCAGGCCGCGGAAGATGTTGCCGCCGCCGATCACCATGCAGATTTCCACGCCCATCTTGTGGACCGACTCGACCTCGTCCGCGATGCGGGCGACGGTCGGCGGATGCAGGCCGAAGCCCTGGTCGCCCATCAGCGCCTCGCCCGAGATCTTCAGCATCACGCGGGAATAGCTGGGCGGGACGGCCGGCGTGGTGGTGTTCGTCATGGCAGCCCCCGTGGTTTCGTCGGCGCGCAAAATGGCGCAGAAAGGGCGCATGTTCAACCGCTGCCTCTGCCCATGTCCGACGAACTGATCGCCCGTCTCGACCCCGCCCGCCACGTGCTGATCGCGGGGCCGACGGCGTCGGGGAAATCGGCGCTGGCGCTGCGGATCGCGGTGGAACAGGGGGGCGCGGTGGTCAATGCCGATGCGCTGCAGGTCTGGTCCTGCTGGCGGGTGCTGACCGCGCGCCCGTCAGCCGCGGACGAAGCCGCGGCGCCGCATCTGCTCTATGGCCATGTCGCGCCCCACCGCAGCTATTCCGTGGGCGACTGGCTGGCCGAGGTGGCGGGCCTGCTGGCAGGGGGACAGCGGCTGATCGTGACGGGAGGAACCGGGCTTTACCTGACGGCGCTGACCCGTGGTCTGGCCGTGATTCCCCCCGTGCCGCCCGAGATCCGCGCCCAGGGCGACGCATGGCTGGCGCAGCCAGGGGGGCTGGCGCAGATGGTGGCGGCGCTGGACGGGCGCACGCGCGAGGGCCTCGACCTCCGCAACCCGGCCCGCGTCCAGCGCGCGTGGGAGGTGCTGGCCGCCACCGGCCGGGGCCTGGCCTGCTGGCAGGCCGAAACGCCTGCGCCGCTGATCGGTGGGGGCGATGCCGCCCGGCTGGTCCTGAACGCCGACCGCGACCGGTTGGCCGAACGCATCGGCCGCCGCTTTGATGCGATGCTGGCTCAGGGCGCGGCCGAGGAGGTGCGGGCCATGATCCCCGCCTGGCACGGCGCGCAGCAATGGACCCGCGCCATCGGCGCGGCCGAGCTGAAGGATTACCTGCAGGGCCGTTGCAGCCTGGATCAGGCGCGCGACCGCGCCGTGATCGCGACCCGGCAATATGCCAAGTCGCAGCGCATCTGGTTCCGCGGCCGGATGCGCGACTGGACGGCGGTGCCCGCGCAGATCTGACCGGCCGCGCTGCAACAGTCGGCAGTATCCGCGCACCCAGGAATTCAGTTCACCGGAACATTTCTGGATTTTGCGTCGTTGCCATGGCATGATTCCGCCTGTCCGAAAGGATGTGCCAAAATGATCCTTGAACAGCATCACGGTCATGGCTTTATTCCTGCCCCGCCGGCAATTCCCGCCGATTCGACCCACGTCCTGCTGGACCCGGCAATCCGCGATCCCGCGCCTGGCGCCTTTGTCGCCCCCATGCCTGCCAACGACACGCGTTCCGCCGTGCCGCTGCGCCCCTTTGCGGCCCGGCCCAAGGCTGACGAAACCGAGGTGCGGCTGGTGCCGCTGGGCGGCTTCATCTGGGGCGGCACCGGGCCGCAGGCAGCCCGCGTCCGGGGCGATCACTGCCTGATTCGGGTGACGGGCGGCTGCATGCGGATCATCCTGCCGATGGGCGGGGTGGATCACGGGCCGGGCAGCGTCATCTTCGTTCCCGCAGGCACCGCCTTTGCCGCCCGGCCGCAGCCGGGGGTCGAAGGTCAGGCCCTGCTGATGCCCCGCCAGACGGCCGAACGGCTGAGTCTGCCGCTGCCCGACCGCATGGTGGTGGGCGCGGGGGCCAGCG
>CALLYR010000295.1 GCA_937859005.1 uncultured Paracoccus sp.
CTCTACATCAGAGCGAGGGAACTCCCGGGGAGCAGGTCAACCGCAAGGCCGTCGCAGGTGATCCTCGCATCGAGTTCATCGGGTCTGCCGATGAGCGAGGTCCAGGCGGCTTGCCGCCACCCCGAGCGGGTCGTGCTCGGCCATCCCTTCAACCCGCCGCATCTGATCCCGCTGGTCGAGGTCATGGGCGGCAAGGCGACCTCGAAAGATGCGATTGCGGGCGCGATGGCCTTCTATGCCGCGATCGGCAAGCGCCTCATCCGCCTGCGCAAGGAGGTCAAGGGCCATGTCGCCAACCGCCTGCAGGCGGCGCTCTGGCGCGAGGCCTTCCACCTGATCGACCAAGGCGCGGCCACCGTCGTCGACATCGATGCCGCCATCGCCCACGGCCCCGGACTTCGATGGGCGCTGCTGGGTCCGTTCCTGAACCTCCACCTGTCCGGCGGAGAAGGCGGCATCGCCCATGTCCTGAACCATATCTCGGCCCCGCGATCGAAAGCTGATGGGATGACCTCGGCACCCCGCGCATGACGCCCGAGCTTGTCGCCAAGGTGGTCGAAGGGACCGGCGAGTCGCTCCACGGGCGCTCAGAGACGGACCTGGCCTCCGCCCGCGATAGAGCCATGCTCGATCTTCTGGACCTCAAGAAGGCCGCCGGGCTTTCCGAGTGAAGGACCCGCCCGGCATCCGCGTCCCCAGCTTCCAAACGATTTGAGGCATTTTCTGATGCAGCCCGAAAGCGAAACGGCCGAACCATTCGTCGCCGGGAAGCGGATCCGCTTCCACCATTGCGATCTCACGGGGATCGTCTTCTTTCCCCAGTATTTCGTGCCGTTCAACGAGGTGATCGAGGATTGGTACACTTACGGACTGGATACGGCCCGATGCACGGTCCCGGTCCTGCCGGGCGGCAAGTGTCGTACCGGTGAACAGGTTCACCGACGGCGGGCATTCCGGCCCGCTGTCCTGAAGACGAGGTGCATCCCCACGGAACCTTGGTCGCGCCGATCAGGCATATTGCAGGGACGCGACGGGCGGCAGTATCCAGGCCGCCGGCCCGGTCTTCCTGATGCCGCCGATGCGCCCCCGCCTGCCGGCCGGCAGCCCGGATAGCCGGGGCGCGCTCACTCTGCGTCCGGCGCTTCCGGCTCTGCGCCCCGCGCGGGCGTGACCCCCGTCACTCCGGAAAGCTCATCGACGATCCCGCGCGCCAGTTGCAGACGTTCGAGGATCGTAGGCAGCTTTCCCGCAGCGAACCGCTGAAGATCCCCATCCTGGCCGGAATTGATTTCCCAGATCAGGATCTGGGCCGTCTTCTGATGATCGACGATCTGCCCGCGCATATAGGCAAGGTCGAAGGCCGCGCCCTCAAGCCCTTCGAGCCGGGCGCGCATCGCCGCATGTTCGGGGTTCAGATCATCGGGCAGGGGAATGCCGCTTTTTTCGGCAAGACCGGCAAGCTCGTCATTCGCGGCGGAATGATCCTCGACCATGCGGCGGGCGAAACCGCCGACTGCGGATGCCTGGGCCTTGCCCGACGCCAGTTCCGCCAGAGCGACCTCGGCCAGACCGCCTTCGGCCGCCAGTTGCGCGAACAGCTTGTCGTTGTCGTTGGGCTGGTCAGGCGCCGGCACGCCCGGGGATTCGAACCGGGTATCGGGGGCCATGAAGCCCGGATTCCCGATCTGCGCGAAACCCGGTCCGGAAAGCAGGGCAAGAGCAAGGGCAGGGACGGCAACACGCATGGGATGTCCTCCGGGTCAGAGGGTGAGCAGATAGGCGACGAGCGCGTTCTTTTCGTCCTGGGCAAGCCCGGTCCCGAGCACCAGGTTGAAGAACTCGACCGTGTCGGCCAGCGTCATCAGCCGGCCATCGTGCAGATAGGGCGGCGTGTCGCGGATGCCGCGCAGGGTGAAGGTCTTGATCGGCCCGTCCGGCAGCAGGACCATGTCGTTGACCGTCTCGCCGGGCTCAAAGAACCGTTCGAGCTTCAGATCGTGCATCTGCTGGTCCATGAAGGACATGGCCGGGATGTGGCATTCGGCGCAACGGCCCTTGCCCATGAACACCGCCTCGCCTGCCAGTTCCTGTTCGGTTGCAAGGTCAGGGTTCAGCCGCCCGAAGGGGTCGAGCTTGGGCGCGGGCGGGAAGTCGATGATGTTCTGCATCTGCGCCATGAAGGCGACCTTGTGCGAACGGTCGGGGATATGCTCGCCCTTGCGCGCGGCGCTGATGTGGTCGCCGTTGAAATAGGCGGTGTGCTGCTCGAACTCGGTGAAATCCTCCACCGAGCGGAGCGACCGTTTCGAGCCGTGGATCTGCTGGTTGAACATGCCGCGCAGGCTGGTCGTGTCCAGCCGGAAGCGCGCGGCCTGCGGGCGGACATCGGGCGTCTGGTGAAAGGCCGCGTTGGTGTTGAAGTTGGAATGACAGTCGAGGCAGGCGACGCCGCGATGCTGCTCGGCCGACTTGCGGTCCTCGGTCTGGTTGAACTCCTCCTGCGGAAAGGGGGTCAGCAGGATGCGAAGGCCCTCCATCTGCACCGGGGTCAGCAGGCCGTTCATGATTTCGTAATGGTTGCGGATGGTCAGCAGCTCGCCCCGCGACACATCGCCCAGATGGGGCTGAGTAGTCAGGAAGATGGGGGGCGGAAATTCGGGCAGCAGGTGATCGGGAAAGTCGTGATCGACATCGAAGCGCGTCAGGTCGCGGCTCTCCTGCGCGTTGATCTCGTCGATGACGAACCGGGGAAAGACCTGCCCGCCCGTGGCCTGCTTGACATGGGGCAAGGGCTTGAAGCCGTCGGGCAAAAGGCCGCCCTCGCGGATCTCGTCCGGCGTCATCTCGGCCAGACTGTCCCAGGTCTGGCCCTCGGGCAGCCTGACCCGCACGCCGTCCTGCACCGCCCTGCGCCCGCCCGACATCATCACGCCGTCCATCGGCCGGTCGGCAAGGTCATAGCGCGCCTCCAGCATCCCGCGCTGCCGGTCCATCACCTGCGGCTTCTGGGCCTCGTCGATGGCCTTGGCCTGCGAGAACGGCATGGCAGGCAGCGGGCGATAGGTGGTGCCGGGCGGCAGGGGATCGGCCCCGGATGCGAAGGCCGAAACCGCAAGGGCGAGGATGGAACACATTCCGACAGTCACGGCGCGAGACATGGGTTACGGCCTCCGGCTTGCATGCATCCCCGAAGGGCGGGGAACTGCACAAGCAACGATCACGCAACCGGGATGTTCCGTGAGGCGTGCGGGTTTTCAGCCCCGGACCCCGCGGTCCGCCGCGAAAGGCCGCCAGCGCGGCAGATCCGGGGGTGTATCAGGAAGCGGCGGCGGATGATCGGCGGCCCCCGCGAACCCGGTCCTGCGGTCCGGTCGGATTCCGTCAAGGCCGAGCGTCAGGGCAGGCAACCCTCTGCCTGGATCGGGGCTACCGTGTCCTCGAAGCTGCGCGCCTGCCTTGATCGCGCCGGCCCGGGTTTCGACCTGATGGATGAACCCGTCGGGCAGCGTGGTCATGACGAGGCGGTCTCCCGGCTTCAGCACGTGGTCGAGTGCCATGACGTTCTCCTGTGACGGTTTGCGGGGGGATCGATTCAACTTTTGCGTGAATCCACCCCCGGCGCGGCATGCCTTCTCTGGCGCCGCGCCGATGCGGCGTTGCCAGCCAGGCCGGACCGGGACATGGTCTTTCGTGGCTGCCTTCTGCGACCCCGGGGAAAGGGCGGCGCGGATATCCGGCGGCAGTTCGGACAGGAACATGGGCGCGAGACATTCGAATCCGTCACGCGGGGCCGTCTGCGTCAGGCTCAGGCTTGCGGGACATGACGGCGCATCTGTCGCCGGGCGCGGCGCTGGTGGGCCATGCCTCTCGGCGGCCGCCACAGGTGGTGCGAGAGAAGTGGCCGCACCATCGTCCAGGCTTCGGGCGCGATCCGGACCATCCATGTCCGCGCGGCCACCTTCGGCAAGAATCAGGGATCAGGATGCGGGGCCAGCCGCGGGCGACGCTTCGTTCCTGTCGCGGTCGGCTTCCCCTTTCGTGGGATCAGGGGCGATTGCCGCAGATTGCACATGCGATCTGCAAGGGGTTCCTTCAGCCGGACAGCATGTGCGGGTGTGCGAAGGATCTGTCGGCGCGTTCCGCCGCGTCCGCCAGAGGACTTGCGGCAGGGCCGAGGCCGCGCAGCCAGCGGGACTCACGGCTTTTGCGCCTGCAAGCGATCGCATCCGGCTGTCAGTCCGCGATCAGGCCTGTCCGGGGCGTCATCGATGGCCCCGACAGGCCGCAGGCTTGCACTCAGGCATCGGGCAGATCCGGGTGCGGGTCCGGGACAAAGGTTGATCTATGCTTCCGGCGCGGCGATCCTCTCGGGGGCGGCGCGTCCCTCGGGGGTACGAGGCGGCCGGTTGCCAGCGGAGACGGCATGAGCAGCGGAAACGACGACGTCGTCACGGCTCGGGGGATCGTCAAGGCCTTCGGGACGGTTGGGGTCCTCAACGGGGTCGATCTGGCGCTGCGCCGGGGTGAAAGCCTTGCCGTGACGGGCGAGTCGGGCAGCGGCAAG
>CALLYR010000296.1 GCA_937859005.1 uncultured Paracoccus sp.
CCGCGCCGCCGGGGCGGCCTGCGGGGCGGTGCCGCCCGTCGTCCCTGTCGCAGGCGCCCCGGCGCCTTCGCTGAGCCGGGCCTTGATGACATCCAGCGTCGCGGGATCGATCTCTGCCTTGAGGCTGTTTCCCCCGATATCCGTGACCCGAAGCTCGTAGCAGCCGTCGTCCATCTCCATCCAGTGGATGGTCCAGCCATAGTCGTTCGCCAGCTGCGTCACCGCCTCCCAGGACTGTGCCTGCGTGGCCGGGGCCTTGCAATCATCGTCATCGGCCAGGGCGGCGGTCGCCGGCAGCGCCGCAAGAAAGGCGAGGGTCGTCAGCATCGTTTTCATGATCCGTCTCCAGGTTGCGGTTGTTCCGTGAAGCGAATCTGCATGGTGAAGCTGACGCGATGCTGAAGGGCGGACGCGATCGGCGTCAGCTTCGCGTCAGCTTGCCGGCAGGAAAGGAAAAGACCCTCAGCCGCCGCAGAAGATGCGGTGCAGGACGCCCACGACCTCGCCCACGCGGGGGTCGGCGATGGCGTAAAGGCGGGCCTTGCCTTCGGGGCGGCAGGTGACCAGCCCGTCTTCGCGCAGGCGCGCAAGCTGCTGGCTGACGGCCGCCTGCCGCTGGTTCAGCAGCATTTCCAGTTCGCCGACGCTTTTCTCGCCCGAGGCGAGATGGCACAGGATCATCATCCGCCCTTCGTGCGCCAGCGCCTTCAGCATGGCCGTCGCCTCGCCCGCGCGGGCGGCCATGATCTCGTGATCCGCGGCCCCTTCGGCGGGCAGGCGGGCGACGGCGGGATCCGGGGCGGTGCCGCCGGCGATGCTCATCCCCGGTCCCCCCGGTCGGATTCGGCCATGGCGCGGCCGGCTTCCAGCAGGTCCGACATCAGCGGCCAGAAATGCTGCTTGCCCGCATAACCCTCGATCCGGGCGACTTCCTTGCGGTCGCGCAGCAGGATGAAGGTGGGGGTGATGAAGGGCGCGCGGGCCAGCGCCACGCCGTCGGGCCAGGGTCCGTCGATCTGGACGATGGTCAGGGGCGCGGCCCGGCCCTCGGCGCGGCTGTGATAGCCGGGCAGGATTTCCCGTTTCCATGCGCGGCACCAGGAACAGCCCTCGTGATCGACCATGATCAGTTGCAGCCCGTCGCGGGCGGGCGCCATTTCAGGCGCCTGCGCGTAAGGGGCCGGACGGCCCGTGTCGGCCGACGCCGGAGCGGCGGCGGCCAGGGCCACGGCCAGCGCCGCGATGCAGGAGAGGGCTTTCAAGGAAACGGCTCATACCGGAACATGACTGGCCTGAAATCTAGGGGTCACGGCCATTTTGTGCAACCGCTGCGGTTGCGGCGTCCTCGATTCGGCGCAGGTCCGCCGGGCGGGTTCCTGCGGCCAGCGTCCGTTCGATGGCGATCAGCCGTTCCTTGCGCCACAACCCCCCGGCATAGCCGGTCAGGCTGCCGTCGGCGCCGATCACGCGGTGGCAGGGGATGACGATGGCGATCCGGTTGGCGCCATT
>CALLYR010000297.1 GCA_937859005.1 uncultured Paracoccus sp.
CCATTTGAGAGAGCATCGCTCTCAGAAGACCGGAACGAAACCGGTGCAGGTCCACTTCGCCACCCAGTCAAAGAACCGCCGCAGCTCGGGGTGGCCGCGCAGCGCCTCGACCGTGGCGTAGTTCCGCGCCAGTTCCGTCTCGCTCAGCGTGCGGTGGATCGTGGAATGGCAGACCTGATGGATCAGCACCGTCTTGCCGCCCTTGCTGCCGCGCAGTTTCGGCACAAGGTGGTGGCGGCTTTGCGGGACGCCCGGCGGGATCGGGCGCAGGCACAGCGGGCAGATTGGCGGCACAGGGTCGGTCACGCGCGTCAGTCTGGCATGATCGCGCGGCTGCGCCCAGCCCGACCCCACCCCTTCGTGACTGGCCCCTTCCACGTATCACGGCTTACGAATGTGACGCGCACCCATTGCAAAGGACCGTCCATGCCCACCCGCCGCCTCCTCCTTCTCAGCGGTGCGGCACTTGCTGCCACCGCCGCCTTTCCGGCGCTGGCGCAGCGTGCCAACCCGATGCCCGACGAACTCCGCCGCGCGCTGGAACGCGATCCGAACGTCCCCGTGCTGGGCAATCCACAGGGAGATGTCACGCTGACCGAGTTCTTCGATTACAACTGCCCCTTCTGCCGCAAGATGGTTCCGGTCATGCAGCAGTTGATCGCCTCGGACCCGAACCTGCGGGTCGTGTTCCGCGAATGGCCGGTTTTTGGCGAGGGGTCGGAATTCGCGGCACGGGCGGCGCTCGCCTCGCTCGGGCAGGGCAAGTACTGGCAGATGCACGCGGGGCTGATGGGCATGAAGGGCCGGGCAGAGGAGGCGACCGTGATGCGGACCGCGCGTCAGGTCGGGCTCGATCCCGACCGCCTGCGCGCCGACATGCAGAAGAAGCATGTGAGCGATCACATCCAGGGCTCGATGGATCTGGCGGACCACATGGGCCTGGCCGGCACGCCTTCGCTGATCGCAGGGGACGAGGCCGTGTTCGGGCAGATCAGTCTGGGTGAATTGCAGGCCATGGTGGCGCGGGCCCGCCGCGCCCTGGGCTAAACCGGCCTGCCGGTATCACCCAGGCCCGTGCAGACGGCCGCCCCTTCGGGAAAACGAAGGGACAGACCATGAATGCCGCGTCGGCCCGATCGGCATGGCAAAAGCGGGCCGACAGGACGCTGCAAGCCTGCAGCGTCCCGCGCCACATCGCGGGGTTCCCTGCCTGCTTCGGCGGCAAGGCCTCATGCCGTCCTGCTGCTCCGCTCACCGTTATTTAACCTGCAGGCCATAGGATGCGGCTGGTCAATCGGCTGGGTGGCACGCGATGCACATTCCGTTTTCCGGGCGGGCGATCTGGTGCCGGCTGGCGCTGGCGGCAGGACTGGTTCTGGCGCCGCCCGGCGGCGGGACCCTCGCCAGCCAGCCCGACGCCATCTGCGAACAGGCGGCGCTGCGGGCGGCGGCGGAATCAGGGGTGCCGGCCGATATATTGGGGGCATTGACGCTGACGGAAACCGGAAGGCGGCGGGATGGCGTGGTGCGTCCCTGGGCGTGGAGCGTGAATGCCGAAGGGCAGGGCACCTGGTTCGACGATTCCTCCGCCGCGCTGGGCTTTGCCCGCCAGCGGATCGCCGAGGGGCGCACCAATCTGGATATCGGCTGTTTCCAGTTGAACTGGCGCTGGCACGGGAAATCCTTCGCCTCGGTCGAGCAGATGTTCGATCCGTTGGCCAATGCCCGCTATGCGGCGCAGTTCCTGCGGCAGCTTCATGCCGAAACCGGCGACTTGCGCGCGGCGGCAGGGGCTTTCCATTCCCGCACGCCGG
>CALLYR010000298.1 GCA_937859005.1 uncultured Paracoccus sp.
CGGCCTGAAAGCGGCGGCGCTGTTCGGGGGCGTCGGTCAGCTCGCCGAAGCCGTTGGCGAGTTCCACCCCGCAGGCGTAAAGTTCGAACCGTTCGGCCACGCGGGGGTCGTCGGGCGCGCGGCGGGCCAGCGCCGCCTCGGGCGCGGGATGGCGGTCGAGGATGGTGGCGATCGCGGATTGGCGGCATGGCCCGGTCATCCGCAACGCTGCCCCGACAGCGGTGAGGGCCGGAACCGGGCGGGGAGCGCCTTCCCGAGCAGCGGTCCGAAGTGGTTCGCGGCATCTGCCGGGACCATCGAAGTCCTGAAACAGGGGCGCCCGGCTGAAGGGGCGCCTCTGGTGTCCGCGGCTCGGGGTTTGGCGGACCCTCCAGGTTCAGCACAGGGAACCACAACGGGCGCTCCCGAGATTCCCGGGCTGACCGGCAGTCGCACCCGACCGCCCCTTCTGCTAGGAAGACAGGGCCGAGGCCAGATCGCTCATTCCCCGATGGCTGCATGTGCAGCCCGAGTTCCAGGAGATATCCGATGCCGACCATCAAGCCCGTTCTCTTTGTCCTGACCAGTCATGGCGTCAAGGGCAGCACCGGCGAGCCCACCGGCTTCTGGCTGGGCGAGGTCACCCATCCCCTGCATGTGCTGAAGCAGGCGGGGATTCCGGTCGTGCTGTCCTCGATCCAGGGGGGCGAGCCGCCGGTGGACGGCTTTGACCTGTCGGACGAGGTGAATGCGCATTACTGGGCCGACGAGGGCTTCCGTGCCAGGCTGCGCGAGACTGTCCCGCTTGCCGACGTGGACCCTGCGGATTTCTCGGCCATCATATTCGCCGGCGGGCATGGGGCGGTGTGGGATTTCCCCGAGGATGAGGCCGTCCAGCGCCAGATCCGCGCCATCTGGGAGGCGGGCGGGATCGTGGCGGCCGTCTGCCATGGTCCCGCGGCGCTGGTGAACGCCAGGCTCTCGGACGGCAGTCCGCTGGTCGCGGGCCGCAAGGTCGCGGCCTTCACCGACTCAGAGGAGGACGAGGTCGGCCTGACCGAGGTCGTGCCCTTCCTGCTGTCGCGCCGGCTGGCCGAACGGGGTGCCCGGATGCAGGCCGCGCCCGACTGGACCCCGCAGGTCGCCGTGGATGGACGGCTCGTCACCGGCCAGAACCCCCAATCCGCCACGGGCGTGGGCGAGGCGGTGCGCGATCTGGTCCGTGCCGGCGTGAACTGAGAAGAGAAGAGGCGGTTGCCGCCGTCCCGCGGCGGTCACTCTTCCCAGCCGCCTTCGTCAAAGCCGGGATCCTCGGCTCCCGGATCCTCTTCCATCCCGCCGTTTCCAGCGTCCGTTTCGCCGGCCTCGGCCGGTCCGGCGAACATCCCGCCGATGGCATTGCCCAGCAGGACGCCGCCGGCCACGCCCATGGCGGTCTGGGCGGCCCCCGCCAGGAACCCGCCTCCACCGGCGGGCCGTCCGCCGCTGCTCCAGGGACCGGGCTGCGCCTGCAAACCCGGTGCCTGCATCCTCGGCTGCGCCGGCCGGGGCTGGGCCGCGCCCGCGCCGAACATGCGGCCGAAGATCCCGCCCTGCGGCTGCGCGGCGCCATGGGCAGGCATGCGTTCCAGTTCCTCGATCCGGCGCTGCGCGGCGTTCAGCGCCTGTTCCTGCATGATCACGGTCTGCGCAAGGTAATAGGCGGCACCGGGCTGGCGCGCGATGGCCCCGGCGATGACGGCCTCGGCCTCGGGGTCACGATGGGGCTGCTGGCGTTCGGCCTGCCCCAGCTTGCGAAACAGCCCTTCGATAGCCTGCCTGTCGTTGTGGTCCATGACGTGCTTCTCTCCTTGGCTTTGCGTCGTTCCTGCTGCTGTCCGGTCAGGCTCAGCAGAAGCTGGAAGATGCTGATGAGGCCGAGATAGAGCAACAGTGCGTTTCGTGCCCGCGCAATTTCGGTCCAGACAGTCGTTCCGCGGAATAGACATCAGCCAGGCCGCAGGCTGGCCGACACGCCGGGCGAGCCGGTCAGCCGCGCCGCGCTGATCGAGGAGATGG
>CALLYR010000299.1 GCA_937859005.1 uncultured Paracoccus sp.
GGCGGTCGAAACTGGGGCTGCGGCTGGACGCGCGCCAAGCGGATGCGGTCGGGGATTTCATCGCCGGCAGGACGCAGGCCGCATGACCGCACGCCTGCTGCCAGAGGGGAACTGACATGGCCATTCTTGCCATCGACCAGGGCACGACTTCGACCCGCGCCTTCGTCTTTGCGGACGATCTGACGCTGCTGGCGCAAAGCCAGGTCGAGCTGCCCCAGCATTTCCCCCGCTCGGGCTGGGTGGAACATGACGCGGACGACATCTGGACGACGGTCGCGGGCACGGCGCGGGCGGCGGTCGAACGGGCGGGCAATCCCGCCATCGCCGCCGTCGGCATCACCAACCAGCGCGAGACCGCCATCGTCTGGGACCGCCGCACGGGGCGCCCGCTGCACCGCGCCATCGTCTGGCAGGACCGCCGCACCGCCGACCTGTGCGCGCGCCTGAAGGCCGGGGGCCACGAGGAGACAGTGCGCGAGGTGACGGGGCTGCTGCTCGACCCCTATTTCAGCGCGACCAAGATCGGCTGGATTCTGGACAATGTGGAGGGGGCGCGGGCGCAGGCGCAGGCGCAGGCGGGCGATCTGCTGTGCGGCACCGTGGACTGCTGGCTGATCTGGAAGCTGACCGGCGGGCGCGCGCATGTGACGGATGCGACCAACGCCGCGCGGACGATGCTGTATGACATCCAGCGCGGCGAATGGTCGGCGGAATTGTGCGATCTGTTCGGCGTGCCGATGGCGATGCTGCCGCGCGTGCTGGACTGCGCCGATGATTTCGGTATGACGCGGGCCGATCTGTTCGGGGCGGAAATCCCGATCCTGGGGGTGGCGGGCGACCAGCAGGCCGCCGCCATCGGGCAGGCCTGCTTTGACCCCGGCATGATCAAGGCGACCTATGGCACCGGCTGCTTTGCGCTGCTGAACACCGGCGACGCGGTGGTGCGGTCGGACAACCGGCTGCTGACCACCATCGCTTGCCGGTTGAACGGGGCCACCACCTATGCGCTGGAAGGCTCGATCTTCGTGGCGGGGGCGGCGGTCCAGTGGCTGCGCGACGGGCTGGGGATCATCCGCGACGCCGCCGAAACCGGGGCGCTGGCCGGAACGGCGGACCCCGGACAGGATGTGGTGCTGGTCCCCGCCTTCACCGGTCTGGGCGCGCCGTATTGGCAGCCCGAGGCGCGGGGCGCGGTCTTCGGCCTGACCCGCGCCACGGGACCGGCCGAATTCGCCCGCGCCGCGCTGGAAAGCGTGGGCTTCCAGACCCGCGACCTTTACGAGGCGATGCGCCGCGACTGGCCCGCGCTGCCGGGGTCTGTCCTGCGCGTGGACGGGGGGATGGCCGCGTCCGACCCCGCGATGCAGTTCCTTGCCGACATCCTGGGTGCATCGGTGGACCGCCCCGCCGTGACGGAAACCACGGTCCGGGGCGCGGCGTGGCTGGCCGCATACCGCGCGGGGCTGGCGGGCGGGCCGCAGGATCATGCCGCGACATGGCAACTGGACCGCCGCTTCGAGCCCGGCATGGCCGATGACCTTCGCAAAACGCGATACGCCCGCTGGCAACGCGCGGTCGATGCGGTGATCGCGGCGGGCTGAGACAGCAGGCTGGCGCGCGCGGGGGGGGGCGGCGGCGAGGATAACCATCGCCCTCAACCGCCACACATCGGCTGGCACCGCGGCGCAAGGGGGGTATTGTGGCGGCACGGCATCCCCGGCGGAAAGGAAACCCATCCATGACGACCCGCATCCTCGTGCTGGCCGACCTGCACCACGACAGATGGAGCGAGACGCATCCCTCGCCCATTCTCGATGCCGCGGCGACCTTGCCGGACGCCGCCCGCCGGC
>CALLYR010000300.1 GCA_937859005.1 uncultured Paracoccus sp.
GCTGATGGCCCTGCGCGTGCGCGGCGAGACGGTCGAGGAGATCGCCGCCGCATCCCGCGCCATGCGCGCGCGCATGAACCGCGTGACCGCCCCCGAAGGCGCCATCGACATCGTCGGCACCGGCGGCGACGGCAAGGGGACGCTGAACATTTCCACCGCCACGGCCTTTGTCGTCGCGGGCGCGGGCGTGCCGGTGGCCAAGCACGGCAACCGGAATCTTTCGTCGAAATCCGGGTCCGCCGACGCCCTGATCCATCTGGGGCTGAATGTCATGGGCACCGTGGCCAGCGCGCAGGAGGCGCTGGACCGGATCGGCATCTGCTTCATGATGGCCCCCACCCACCACCCGGCGATGCGCCATGTGGGACCCGCGCGGCACGAACTGGGGACGCGCACGGTCTTCAACATCCTCGGCCCGCTGACGAACCCCGCGTCCGTCAGGGCGCAACTGACGGGGGCGTTTTCCGCCGACTGGCTGCGGCCCATGGCGGAAACGCTGCGCGAACTGGGTTCGACCTCGGCCTGGCTGGTTCATGGCGGCGACGGCACGGACGAATTGTCCATCGCCGCCCCTTCGCGCGTGGCACAACTGAAGGACGGCGAGGTGACGGAATTCGAGATCTCGCCCGAGGATGCGGGCCTGCCCGTCCATCCGTTCGAGGAGATCGTGGGCGGCGAGCCCGCGCAGAACGCGGCCGCCCTGCGTGCGCTGCTGGACGGCGCGGCCGGGGCTTACCGCGATGCGGTGCTGCTGAACGCGGCGGGGGCGCTGGTCGTGGCGGGCAAGGCCGCCGATCTGCGGCAAGGGGTGGAAATCGCGCGCGAATCACTCGATTCCGGCGCGGCCCGCGACCGGCTGGCGCGGTTGGCCGCGATCACCGGCGCCCCCCCGCCATGAGTGCGCCGGTCCCGCCCGCGGCCTGGGTGGACCTTCCGTTCTTTCACGACGAATGGCCCGCGATCCGCGACCGGCTGAAGGATGCCGACTGGCTGCCCGGCCCCGAGCGCGTCTTTGCCGCGCTGGATCTGGTCACGCCCGAGAAGGTGCGCGTCGTGATCCTGGGACAGGACCCCTATCCCACGCCCGGCCATGCCAACGGCCTGGCCTTTTCCGTGAACCCGGACGTCCCCCTGCCCCGGTCGCTGTCCAACATCTTTGCCGAGATGGAGGCGGACATCGGCGCGCGCCCTGCCAACGGCGATCTGTCCCACTGGGCGCGGCAGGGGGTGCTGCTGCTCAACACATCGCTGTCGGTTGCGCCAGGCGATGCGGGGTCGCACGGCAAATGGGGCTGGGAGCATCTGGCCCGGCAGGCCATCGCCCGCGCGCAGGACCACGGGCCGCTGGCCTTCGTGCTGTGGGGCGCGCAGGCGCAGAAGGTGGTGGCCGGGCTGCCGCGCGACTGCGATGCGGTGTTTGCCAGCGCCCATCCCTCGCCCCTGTCGGCCAGGCGCGGCTTTTTCGGCTCGCGTCCGTTTTCCAAGGTGAACGACTGGCTCAAGGCGCAGGGATTCGCGCCCATCGACTGGGCGGACGGCAGCGTCTGACTTGCACCCTGCGCGCCTGCGGGCCAAGACAGGGGCATGGATATTCTGGACCGCATCAAGACCTACAAGCTGGACGAGGTCGCCGCCGCCAAGGCCGCCCGTCCCCTGTCGGCCGTCGAGGACGCCGCCCGCGCCGCATCCCCGGTGCGCGGCTTTTCCGCAGCCCTGACGGAGAAGGCCGCAACCGGCCCCGCGCTGATCGCCGAGATCAAGAAGGCCAGCCCGTCCAAAGGGCTGATCCGGCCCGACTTCGACCCGTCCGCGCTGGCTCGCGCCTATCAGGACGGGGGCGCGGCCTGCCT
>CALLYR010000301.1 GCA_937859005.1 uncultured Paracoccus sp.
AGCAGTGTCAGGGCGGCCGCAGTCAGAAGGGCGCGGATCATGGCCGGGCCTCCGGCAGGGGGGTGGATTGCGCGGCCTCACCGGGGCCTGCAGCGGGACCGGGGTCCGCCGCATCGGGCGTATCCGGCCGGGGCGGCGCAGGGGGCTGTTCAGCGGCTGGCGGCGCATCGGGCCTCAGGGCCGGGGCCGGGGCGTCCGCGGGCGGCGGGCCGGGCGGCGGTTTGTCGGGCGTGTCCGTTTCCGGCATGGCGGCGCTTGCCGGAACCGGGACATCGGCCATGATCCCGCCCCCGTTTGCCATGGCGCCGGCAATCGCTTCCCCTGCTCCGCTGCCGGACGCATCTTCCCCCGGCAGCAACCACGAGGTCACGCCCGGCCTGGCCTCCAGCACCTCGGCCGCGGCGGCCCTGACGTCATCCGCCGTCACCTGGGACAGCAGGTCGGGCCAGTCGTTCACATCCTGAACCGTCAGCCCGATCGACAGGCCCTGCCCGTAATCATAGGCCCGCCCATGCGCCGAATCGCGTTCATAGATGCGGGCGGCGTGCAGTTGCGTCCTTACCCGATCCAGTTGCGCCGGATCGGGGCCGTCGGTCAGGAACTGCCGGATCGCGGCATCCAGCGCCGCCTCGGCCTCGGCCTGCGGCAGGCCGGGGGCGGGAGCCATCGTGATCGAGAAGGTGGTCGGATCGACGGCCAGCCCGTCATAGCCCGCGCCCACGTAAAGCGCCTTGCCCGTCAGCACCAGTGCCCGTCCCAGCACCGAGGTCTGCGCCGAGCCGCCCAGCAGTTCGGCCAGCACCGTCAGCGCCGCGGCCTTCTTCTGCTCGCCCGGATTGCGTTCAGGGGCAAGGACGCTGCGGCTCAGCACCGGCTGGGGCACGCGCGGGTCGGCCATCTGCACGCGCCGTTCCGTGCGCTGCGGGGGTTCCTGCGGACGCTCGGCACGCGCGGCGTCGGGCTTGGGCGGAATCGGGCCGTAATGCTTTTCGGCCAGCCGCTTCACCTCGTCCGCAGTCACGTCGCCCGCGACGACCAGGACGGCAGCGTTCGGCGCATAATGATCGCGATACCAGTCCAGCGCATCCGCGCGCGTCAGTTCCATCATCTCGTGGCGCCAGCCGATGACCGGGCGGCCGTAGGGGTGGTTGTAGAACTGGACCGCCGAGCGTTCCTCGCCGAACAGGGCGGCGGGGTCGCTGTCGGTGCGCTGGGCGCGTTCTTCCAGCACGACCTGCCGTTCGGCCTGCCAGTCGTCCTCGCCGATGCGCAGGTTGGCCATGCGGTCGGCCTCCATCCCCATCACCAGGTCCAGCCGGTCGGCGGCGATGCGCTGGAAATAGGCGGTGAAGTCATAGCTGGTGAAGGCATTGTCCATGCCCCCATTGGCGGTGACGGTCTTTGACAGCTCGCCCGGCGCCATCTTGTCGGTGCCCTTGAACATCAGATGTTCCAGATAATGGGCCAGCCCGGTCTTGCCCGGCTCCTCGTCGGCGGACCCGATCCGGTACCAGACCATCTGCACGACGACGGGGGCGCGGTGATCCTCGATCACCACGGCCTGCATGCCGTTGCTCAGGGTGAAATGGCTGATGCCGGGCGGCATCTCGGCCATCGCGGGGGCGGCGGTCAGCAGAAAGGCGGAAAGGGCGCGGCGCATCGGACGCTCCGGTATGGGGACGGTCGGATGCAGGGTGCAGGCTGCGCGATGCGGGCGCAACCCGCCCCGCGGTCAAGGGATGGTGAAGGATGGCGGCCGGCGGCCGCCCCTAGCGCGGCGGCGCGCTGGGCGTCTGGACCCCGGTGGGCCGCCAGCGTTCCAGTTCGGCCCAGCTGTCCAGCGTCATCGGCCGATAGGCGCGATAATAGACATTGCTGCGGGCCAGCACCTCCAGCGGGCGGCGGCCGTTGCGGGTGCGGTATTGCTGATCCTCGGCTGCCGTGACTGCGCGGATGGCGCCGTCGCGGCCCAGCCGGCCGGTATGGGCCAGCAGCGCCCCGTCGCCCGCGCCCGCGCCCTGTGCGGCCAACTGGCCGGGATTGCCGCCCAGCACGGCCACCGCATCGGCAAAGGGCGCGGGATCGGTGATGTTGGCGCCCCCCGGCGTGGGCTGGGGCAACTGGTTCAGGTCGGGCGGCATCTGCAACGCCCGGGTCGGCACGATGGCGAATTCATCCGGCCCATCGCCACCTCCGCGGATGTTCATCAGCCGCCCGTCGTCGCTGCATGCCGCCAGCGCCAGCAGGGAAAAGCTCAGCACGATTGCGCGCATCCGGTCGGCCCTCAAACCCGTGTCGAGGGGGTTCTAGCGTGTCTTTCCCGCCCCGTCACGGGTCTTGTCGGCATCCGCCCGCGGACCCGGCTGGAACACCAGCCCCAGCGCGCCGGCAAAGATGGCGATGTCGGCCACGTTGAAGCTGTAGGGATTGCGCCAGCCCGGCATCGACATGTTCAGGAAATCGGCGACCGCGCCATAGACCAGCCGGTCGATGACATTGCCCAGCGCCCCCCCGATCAGCAGCCCCGCCGCGACCTGTCCCAGCCGTCCGGGCATCGCCCGCCACAGCCAGACGCCGACCCAGACGCAGATCGCCACGGCGATGCCGAC
>CALLYR010000302.1 GCA_937859005.1 uncultured Paracoccus sp.
CAGGCCGTCCGCCGTGATCCGCCCGTCCGCGCCCTCGATCAGCGCCGCCTGTGCACCGCCGGACATGAATCCGGGGGCGCCCGCCTCGCTGGTTTCCAGATGCGCGCCGCGGTGGCAGAAGATGCGCCCCCAGGGCGGGCACAGCTGCGCCAAGGCCAGCGCATTGGCCCCGGTGCCGGTGCCCAGCAGGAAGACCTCGGCCCGCGGCGCCTCGAACACCTCGCGCACGCGCGCGACGGCGGCGGCGGTCATGCTGTCGCGGCCATAGGACGGACAATGTCCGTCATTCGCCGCCGCCAGCGCCGCCATGATCCGGGGATGCACGCCCGCCGTGTTGTCGGAGGCGAAGTTCACGACAGATCCTCGATGATGTAATCGTCCCAGTCGTCCTCGGGCACCTCGGCCTCGCTGACCGTCCAGCCGCGGACCGAGGCACCGGCGCGATGCACCGATTCGGGATCGCCCGAGACCAGCGGGTGCCAGTCGTAAAGCGGCTTTCCTTCGGCCCGCAGGCGATAGGCGCAGGTCGCGGGCAGCCACCACGAAATCTGCTCCAGCATGGACGGCGTCAGCACCACGCATTCGGGCACGAAGTCATGCCGGTTGGCGTAACTGGAACAGCGGCAGCTGTCCCCGTCCAGCAGGCGGCAGGCGACGCGGGTGAAATCCACGCTGCCGTCGTCCTCGTATTCGATCTTGTTCAGGCAGCATTTGCCGCAGCCGTCGCAGAGCGCCTCCCATTCCTGGGGGTCGAGCTCAGTCAGCGGCAGTTCCCAGAAGCGTTCGCGCATCACAAGGCCGACAGGATGCGCCGGGCCTCGGCCTCGTCCGCGCGCATCTGGGCGACCAGCGCATCCAGGCTGTCGAACCGCGCCTCGGGGCGCAGGTATTCGACAAGGGCGACGGACAGGGTTTCGCCGTAAAGATCGCCTTTGAAATCGAACAGGCAAGTTTCCAGATTGGGCGCGTTCTGCCCGAACATCGGGCGCACGCCCAAACTCGCCACGCCGCGATACGCACCGCGATGGGGGCCGGTCAGCACATCGGCCAGCACCGCATAGACGCCCAGTCTGGGCAGCATCAGCCCCTCGACGGCCATGTTAGCGGTCGGGTATCCCAGCTCGCGGCCGCGCTTGGCGCCATGCAGGACCGGGCCTTCGATGCGGTGCCAGTGGCCCAGCATCCGTTCGGCGTCCCTCGGCCGCCCTTCGGCCATGGCCTCGCGCACCGCGCTGGAACTCGCGCGCTTTCCGCCAAGGCCCGTCAACGGCACGATGGTCACGCCGAAGCCAAGCCTCTGCCCCAGTTCCGCCAGCATTGCGGCATCCCCCCCGCGGCCGCGGCCGAAGCGGAAATCCTGCCCGACCGCGACATGAACGATGCCCAGTCCGTCCGCCAGCACCTCGCGCGCGAAAGCCTCGGGTTCCAGCCCGGCCAGAACCGGGCCGAAGGGCAGTTCGTAAAGCTGCGCCACCCCAAGACGCGCCAGCCGGTGGGTGCGCGCGCCCGCGTTCATGAGCCGGAACGGCTCGGCCGTCTGGCCGCGGAGTTCGGTGAAATACTCGCGCGGATGCGGCTCGAAGGTGACGACACCCAAGGGCGCGTCGGGCCGGGCGGCACGGGCCGCGTCGATCACGGCGCGGTGGCCAAGGTGAACGCCGTCGAAGTTGCCCATTGCCACCGTCGCGCCGCGGGCGGACGCAGGCAGGCCGGTCCAGCCGTGATGCACATGGATCTGGTGGCTCTGGGTCGTGTCGGTCATGGGCGGCCCTTCGGGGGCCGCGCCCCTTCAGTCGAACTTGCGGCTGGGCGCCAGCACCACGGCCTCGCCCTTGAGCACGACGGTATCGCCGACCAGACAGCGGGTGGCAAGGGTGACGCGGCGCTTTGCATGGTCGATCGATTCGACCGACACCTCGGCCCGCACCGTGTCGCCGGGGCGCACGGGCGCCAGGAACTTCAGCGTCTGGCCCAGATAGACGGTGCCGTGACCGGGCAGTTGTTCCCCGATCACCGCGCTGACCAGCCCTGCGGTCAGCATCCCGTGGGCGATGCGGCCTTCGAAGATGGTGTCGCGGGCATAGGCGTCGTCCAGATGGACCGGGTTCCGGTCAGTGGATATCTGGGCGAACATCTCGATATCGTCGTCGGTGACCTGCTTCTGCAGATACCGCATCATGCCGATTTCCAGATCCTCGATGACGATAGTGCCGCGGGGTTGATTGTCCAGCATCATGACTCGTCCCTGTTTCTGCATTGCAGCATAACAGGTTCAAGGCAGGCGCGCAACATTATGGCGCATGTTGCCCGCCGAAAGTCAGATTATTGCGAAGCCGTCAACGAAGCCGGCCGATGGCCCAAGTCGGATGAATGCCCTGCAGCGCCAGCCATTCCCGCAGCAGTGCGGGATCGGGATGCTCGACATCCGGTCCCATCTCGGCTGCGGCCAGGCCGCCGGTCACGAACAGCGAATCGATGCCCTGCGCCACGCCGCCGGCAATGTCGGTGCCGATCCCGTCCCCGATGGCCAATGCCGGCAGGCCGGGGCCGACCCCCAGTTGGCGGCGCGCAAGGTCATAGATCGGCGCATGGGGCTTGCCGAAGTAAAGCGCCCGTCCTCCCATCTGTTCGTAAAGCTCGGCAATGGCGCCGGCGCAGTAAAGCCGCGTCTCGCCCAGATCGACGACGATATCGGGATTGGCGCACAGCATCGGCAACCCGCGGGCCAGCGCGTCCTGAAGCCTGTCGCGGTAATCCTCGGGCGTTTCGGTCAGGTCGTCGAAGGGGCCGGTCGCGACGATGCCTTCGGCCTGGTCCAGCGGCACGCGCGTGATGGCTTCCGCGCGCGGATCGGCGATGCCGGTAAAGAAGCCATGGTCCTTTTCCGGTCCCAGATGCCAGACCCGCTGACCCACATGGCCTGACAGCATCGCATCCTGCGCGGCATCGCCCGAGGTGACGATGACATCCCAACAATCGCGCGGCACCCCCATGCGCGCCAACTGTTCCTGAACCAGCTGCTGCGGCCGCGGTGCGTTCGTCACCAGCGCAACCCGGCCCCCGTTCCTGCGGAAATCCTGCAACGCCGCGGCGGCGGCCGGATAGAAGGCCCGCCCGTTGTGCAGGCAGCCCCACAGGTCGCAGAACAGGGCGCCATATCCTGCCGAAATCTCGGACAGGCTGTCGATGATGCGGGTCACGGCGTCGCTCCTTGGCCCCGGATGATGTGGAAACGGCAGCGCCGCCCGTCCGGGCGGCGCCAGTTGCGGGGACATGACACGCGGTCCCTGCCCCGCCCGGCCTGCGCGATCAGAGCGCCAGCGCGGGGATGATCTGCTTTTTCCGGCTGACGACGCCGGGCAGCAGGACCGTATCGCCGCTGACCTGCACCCCGAAGGACGCCTCGGCCACGCGGCGGACGAATTCGTTGGGCACCAGCAGCGTGGACTGCTCGTTCAGGATGTCCACGATGAACAGCATCACCTCGTCCGCGCCATCGGCGGCGGCCACAATGGGCATGGCGGCCATCAGCGCGGCCTTGCGGTCCAGCAGCACCTGCGGCGCGGTGGTTTCCAGCACCGAAATCCGCATCTGCTTGCCGCCCAGTTCGTATTCCTTGCTGTCCATCCGCAGCAGCGCGTCATCGGCAAAGGCCGACACGTCCGACTTCGCGGTGAACATCTCCATCGCATAGGCGGGGATCGACAGGTCCAGTTCCTGCGCCAGCTTTTCGGCCACGAAACGGTCGTGCGGCGTCGTGGTCGGGCTGCGGAATTCCAGCGTGTCGGACAGGATGCAGGTCAGCATCAGGCCCTTGATGTGCCGCGGCGCGCGCGCCATGTCCTCGTCCCCGATCAGGTCGTGCATGATCGTGGCCGTGCAGGCCAGCGGGCGCAGGGTCATGTTGATGGGCAGGCGCGTCTTCAGCCCGCCCGCCAGCAGGTGATGGTCGATGACTTCCATCACCTCGGCCTCGTTGATCGAGGCAGGCAGTTCGGCCACGTTGTTGGTGTCCACGATCACGCATTTGTCGCCGGGCGCGACATCGGCGATGATCTCGGGCATGTCCACGTCCCATTGCCGCAGCATCCACACCGCTTCGGTGTTGGGAACGCCCTGCAGCACCGCCTTGGCCGGGGTCTTGCGGATTTCGGTCAGATACCAGGCCCAGATCAGGGGCGAGCCGGTGGAATCGGTATCGGGAGCCTTGTGGCCGAAGACCTGGATCATGGCGATGCCTTTCAAGCGGATGGCGGAATCGCGCGCCTTATAGGGTTGGGGGCCGTCGATGTCCATTGAAGGCAGACGGCCCGGATCAGCCGTCCGCGGGCGCCGTCTGCTGGTGCTGGATCAGCTTCCAGCCGTCGTCCTGCCGCACCCAGGTCGAAGTGCAGAACGCATCGTGCGCCGCACCATCCGCCTGCCGCGCCTGCGCCCGATAGGCCAGCACAATGCAATCCTCTCCCTCGACGGTCAGGCGGCCGGTCATGGCGACGCTGTCCCAGCGGGGTCCGGCATCCATGGCGGCAAGGATGTCCTCGCCCTGCATCAGCCCGGCGGCAAAGGCCATGACGCAGGAGGGGTGCATCCGGTGGCGTGCCTCGGCCGACCCCATCGTCCACCAGGATTCCTCAAGCCCCCACAGATTGTCCGTCATGGTCATGGCATCATCTCCGTCACGGTCCAGCCGTCCTTTTCCAGCAGCCGCAGCACCCCGTTCTGCCCCGGCAGATGCAACGCCCCGAAGGCCGCGACGACATGGCGGCCCTGTGCGGCAGCCCTGTCCGCCGCGTCGGTCAACGGCCGGGTCCAGTCGCGGTTCCGGGCGTCCATCAGTTCGGCCTGCGCCAGCGCGGTCTGGCGGTCCACCTCGGCCCGGCTCAGCCCCGACGAAGCATGGGCGTCCAGCCTTCCGAATTCCCAGATCTTCCAGATGTCGCCGGCGAAATAGGCTTCCAGCGTGGTGGTGGCGTAATCGTCCGCATGGCGCGCGGCGGGCAGGGCGGCGCGGATCATGTCCTCTTCCTCACCGGACGTCATGTCGTCGAACAGGGTGAACAGCGTGTCCCATGGCTCAAGCGCCAGCACGGGAACGCCGTCCTCTTGCGCCTGTTCGATCAGCAGATGGTCAAGCCCGCCCGTATCCCCCTGCGCCTGCACCTGTTCCAGCATGCAGGGCGAAAGCCCCAGCATCATCGCGACATACCAGGGGCGCAGGCGGCTGGCGACGACTGCAGGCACGCCGCGGTCCTCCATCGCCTGCGCGACCCGCTGCCAGTCCGCCCGACCCAGCCGCTCGGGCAGAGTCGGGCCCCTCGCATCGATCATCAGCGAGGGGTCGCTGCGCAGCCGTTCGGTCAGCTTCGCCTCCTCCTCGGGTCCCGCCTCGACCAGCAGCGCCCCGGCCGTGGCGATCAGCGGCGCCATGCGCGCCACCGTCGCTGCATGCCGGAGGTCGGGGAAATGATAGGTGCCCACGATGTCGATCCGCGCATCGCCCTTTGTCGCCCGCCAGAAGATGCCGCGCGCATGGGGAACCCCCGCAACCGCCGCATCCAGTTCGGCCCGCTGGGCGGGGGTCATCGCATGGAACAGGTCCTGTCCCGCACATTCGGCGGCGGCGGCGTTCGCGGCCATCAACGCGCACAGGATCAGCCGGATCGGCGCCAGGCAGCGGCGGAGCATTCGAAAAAGCGGCATGGTCAGGAAAGCACCCCTTTATTGCGGCCGAGGCAACGGATCGCGCAGGGGCTCCTGGCCTTTCAGGATTGCCTGCCACAGATTTTCGACCTGCCCGGCCTTGGCCTGCCAGGTGAAATCGGCCATCACCCGCGTCCGTGCCGCCGCCGCCTTCGCCGGCAGGGCCGAAGGGTCCGCCGCGATCGCCAGCAGTCGTTCGCGCAGGGCTGCCACGACCTCGGCCCGGCTGCCCATCGGGATGCGATAGCCGGTCGCGTCATCCACCAGTTCCCCCGGTCCCGCATAATCCATGACCACGGGAACGATGCCCAGGGCCATCGCTTCCAGCACCACCCCGCCGCCGAATTCACGCACCGAGGGAAACACCAGAAGCTGCGATTGCGACGCGGCCTGCTGGATCTCGCCATGTTCCAGCCAGCCGCGGAAATGCACGGCGCCAGCCACGTCCTCTCGCCTGACCAGTTCCTCCAGTTCGGCGCGCTGGGGGCCATCGCCGATGATGTCCAGGGTCAGCGCCCCATCCCGCAACAAGGGCAGCGCAGCCTGAATGGCCATGTCGGCCCCCTTGTAGGGCACGAGCCGTCCGATGAAGCACCCGCGCAGGGGCAGCGTGCCCGGTTGCGGCGCCGTCAGCGTGAACCGCCGGGGATCGACCGCGTTTTCAGGCAGCCAGACCGTTCGTGCCCGATGCCGCCGGGGGATTTCGCCCAGTGTATGCATCGAGCCGCAGATGATCGCGGATGCCGCTTTCAGCATGGCCCCCCGCCCCGGCCTCAGCTTGTAGATTCCGCGGACATAGGACAGCCACTCCTTCTCGCGCCGCCGCTCGGCGTCGAAGCCTCGGGGCCAGGGCACGCCGCCGTTCAGCGGCCCCAGAATGAACGGCACGCCGGCGTGTGCGCATCTTGCAGCCAGCGGACTGTTCGCCGTGGGCGACAGGGGCGTGACGCGGTGGACGACATCGTATTCGCCCGCGCGGATTGCCGCGCCGAACCGCTGCCAGATCTTCCGTTCGAAATAGCCGTATCCCAAGGCCGAAATCGCGGCCATGGTCGTCCAGCCGACACCCTTGCCCATGCGCAGCTTCTCGGCCAGCTTCCACAAGGGCGCGGCCACGGCCTCGCTGTCGATGGCGGTGAAATCGGCTCCCTCCGTCCGGCCCGCGCGCAGGAAGGCATCGCGGTTGCGGATCTGCGTGACGATATGGACATCGGCCACGTCGCGCAGCGCGGCCGCAAGCGACCAGCCGACCAGCGGAACCGAAACCCACTCGGGATTGGCGGCCTCGGCAATCACGAGAGCGCGGAGACGCTTGTTCACGGCGCGATCCTTTCATTGACCGGGACCGGTTAGCGGGCGCTGCGAATCTTCGTCAAGCGGTTTGGACCCGTCCTGCCTGTTGACAGGCCCCGGCCAGCCGCCTAGATCAACCTGCGTTGGCACTCACCTTGATCGAGTGCCAACAGAGTTGACACTGCAACCTGCAAACATCGGAGTGTTCACGATGGCATTCACGCCCCTTCATGACCGTGTCCTGGTCCGCCGCGTCCAGTCGGACGAAAAGACCAAGGGCGGGCTGATCATCCCCGACAGCGCCAAGGAAAAGCCCGCCGAAGGCGAGATCGTCGCCGCGGGCGAGGGCGCGCGCAAGGATTCGGGCGAGCTGATCCCGATGGCCGTGAAAGCCGGCGACCGCATCCTGTTCGGCAAGTGGTCGGGCACCGAGGTCACGCTGGACGGCGAAGAGCTGCTGATCATGAAGGAAAGCGACATCCTCGGGATCATCGCCTGATCCCTCGCAGGAACGCTTTACAACCCTTTGACAAGGAATAGATAAATGGCTGGCAAGGAAGTCAAGTTCGGCACCGATTCCCGTGATCGGATGCTGAAGGGCATCAACATCCTGGCCGACGCGGTCAAGGTGACGCTGGGCCCGAAAGGCCGCAACGTGGTCATCGACAAGTCGTTCGGCGCCCCCCGCATCACCAAGGACGGCGTCACCGTCGCCAAGGAAATCGAACTGTCCGACAAGTTCGAGAACATGGGCGCGCAGATGGTCCGCGAAGTCGCCTCGCGCACCAACGACGAGGCCGGTGACGGCACCACCACCGCGACCGTCCTGGCCCAGGCCATCGTCCGCGAGGGCATGAAGGCGGTCGCCGCCGGCATGAACCCGATGGATCTGAAGCGCGGCATCGACCTGGCAACCGCCAAGGTCGTCGAATCGATCAAGGCGGCCTCGCGCCCCGTGACCGACAGCCACGAAGTCGCCCAGGTCGGCACCATTTCCGCCAACGGCGAGGAGTTCATCGGCCAGCAGATCGCCGAGGCCATGCAACGCGTCGGCAACGAGGGTGTCATCACCGTCGAAGAAAACAAGGGCATGGAAACCGAGGTCGAAGTCGTCGAAGGCATGCAGTTCGACCGCGGCTATCTGTCGTCCTATTTCGTGACCAACCCCGAGAAGATGGTCGCGGAACTGGAAGACGCCTATATCCTGCTGCACGAGAAGAAGCTGTCGTCGCTGCAGCCGATGGTCCCGCTGCTGGAAGGCGTGATCCAGACCGGCAAGCCGCTGCTGATCGTCGCTGAAGACGTCGAAGGCGAGGCGCTGGCCACGCTGGTCGTCAACCGCCTGCGCGGCGGCCTGAAGGTCGCGGCCGTCAAGGCGCCGGGCTTCGGCGACCGCCGCAAGGCGATGCTGCAGGACATCGCGATCCTGACCGGCGGCCAGGTCATCAGCGAAGACCTGGGCATGAAACTGGAAAACGTCGGCATCGACATGCTGGGCCGTGCCAAGAAGGTCTCGATCAACAAGGACAACACCACCATCGTCGATGGCGCCGGTGAGAAGGCCGAGATCGAGGCCCGCGTCAGCCAGATCCGTCAGCAGGTCGAGGAAACCACCTCGGACTATGACAAGGAAAAGCTGCAGGAACGTGTCGCCAAGCTGGCCGGCGGCGTCGCCGTGATCCGCGTCGGCGGCATGACCGAGATCGAGGTGAAGGAGCGCAAGGACCGCGTCGATGACGCGCTGAACGCGACCCGCGCCGCGGTGCAGGAAGGCGTGGTCGTCGGCGGCGGCGTGGCGCTGCTGCAGGGCGCCAAGACGCTGGAAGGTCTGAAAGGTGCGAACGCCGACCAGAACGCCGGCATCGCGATCATCCGCCGCGCTCTGGAAGCGCCGATGCGCCAGATTGCCGAGAACGCCGGCGTGGACGGCGCTGTCGTGGCCGGCAAGATCCGCGAATCGGACGACAAGACCTTCGGCTTCAACGCCCAGACCGAAGAATATGGCGACATGTTCAAGTTCGGCGTGATCGACCCGGCCAAGGTCGTGCGCACCGCGCTGGAAGACGCGGCCTCGGTCGCGGGCCTGCTGATCACCACCGAAGCCATGATCGCCGAGAAGCCCGAGCCCAAGGGCGCGGCCGGCGGCATGGGCGGCGGCATGGGCGGCATGGGCGGCATGGACATGATGTGATTACATTGCCTTGTGGCAGAAACGAAGGCCGCCCCGAAAGGGGCGGCTTTTTTTCCATGGAGACTGCTTAGTCCCCGGAGTTCCGTTCGACTGCCAGCAGGTGACGTTCAAAGGCAAGCCGCGCCGTGTCCCGGATCTGACGTTCGTCCTTCGTGCGGAACCATTGATGGGCCAGTTGCATCCCGCCACCGGTCAGCGCTCCTCCGGCCACAAGAAACATCATTGCCGGCAAGCTGACGGGAGAGGTCAGCGCGGCACCACCGCCTGTAACTACGGCTGTAACGGCGCCATAAAGAAAACCGTCCTTGCGCAGGTTTCGGGCAACAAATCCGTCCTTTTCCTTTTCGCGTTGAAGTGTCGCGCGCCAGCGGCTGGTTAACATCTCCTGCGCTTCTCGGATTTCGTCATCGCCATCGCTTGAAAAGCAGATCTCGGACATTTCACGGCGAAAGGTGCGCCATTGCTCAAAGCTGTCCTCGTCTCGACGCAATGCGATCAGATCGGCGTCCGACAGGTTTCGGCTGGCAACCCCCATGATGGTCGAAAGATTCGCCTGCCGCGTTCGCAGCTTGCTGTCACCAAGCACACAGGAAAATCCCTTTTGCACGAGTTGCTGCGCATGCTGTATTTCTGCGGTTGAGAAGAAAAAGGGCGCTGAATGGTCATAGGCCGCGGAATCGAGAACACCCTGCGCCGCGCGAAGAACCGTATGGACTTGCGCCAGTTCGGGGTCAGGACCAATGGCCGACAGTTCCTCCTGCAGCGCTTTCAGCAGAACTTCCCGCCGTTCGATATCCGCAAACAGCCGGTGGAAATTCCAGAACCAAAGTTGCGCGCCTGATGTCAGCCGGACATAGCCGGCATGAACCAAAGGTTTTATATTCAGTGCCTCTTCCACGCAGGCGGCCCAAATCATGCGATAGTCATTGCCCTGCCAGCGGTCTCCGGCGAACAGCGTGCTGCGAAGCAGGGTTGCAGGTGGGAAGGTCATCTTGAAATAAGCCGGGTCATTTATTTCGGCCCAGCTATCACCGACTGACGACCCCATGAGCGTGACGAACGGATCGAGGACCTGGACTCCGTCGCTGAATGACAGAGCCTCTCGGGCGCGCGCATAGACTGTTTCGGTGCTGGTATTTATGAGACCCGCACGATATGATTGATCGATCGCCCAGAGCGCGTCTTCGTCGCCGATCCCTGCCAATTGGTCCAGATACAGAAATTGATAGGTATCTACATAAGGCCAGAGTTCGTGTGCTCCAACTTCGAATGATCGAGGGATGCGATACTGGTTCACGACCTCGACGGCGATGTCGCAATATTGTTCGAACGAAGGAGTCCAGACTTCGACTTCTCGATTGAAGCGATCGAGATGGACCCCGATCGTATCTGAACCGGCCTTCACGTCGATGCAGTCTTCCAGACTGCGCCCGATCTTCCGTTCGACCAGCGCAAATGTGGACATCTGAGCACCGAGCCTGATACATATGTCCAATACTCTCTGACAGGCTGCCTGTCCGTCAAGCCGCGCTCTTCATTCGTGCGATGCCCGACCTGTGCAAGGCTTTTACCCCACCACCCCCTCGGCCCCCATCGCCTTGCACAGCGCCTGGAACCGGGCCTCGGCCACCTCGCCCATCAGTGCCTGGCCGGTGGGGGTCAGAGTCAGGCGCAGTTGCCCATCCTCCAGCACCAGCAATCCCGCCTCGGCCGGATCGCGGACGGAAAACATTGCGCCGAAACGCAGGGCCTTGCCGATGATTTCGGCATCTCCCATCTGCTCATCGCTCAACAGGCTGAACAGCGGCGTCATCGACGATCCGGCGCGGCTGGACTTGTAGCGGTGCAGCAAAGCCAGCCCCAGGAACACGCGTTCCGAATGGGACAATGCCGCCAGATTGGCGCGCGTCACATTGTCGAAACAGGCTTCGGCCCGGTAATCGGGATGGGCGCGCCAGCTTGTGTCGTGCAGCAGGCAGGCGGCACGGATCAGACGCGCGCGTTCCGGCGCGACATCGGGAAACAGCGGCGACAGGAACTCATACAGCCTCTTGCCGAAGCCGGGCATCCGCGCCATCTGGCGTTCGGTGAATCGCGCGGCCTCGATCAGCGGGTCGCGCTTGCGGATGCTGTCGGACATCTGTTCGTAAAGCAGCCCCTCGCGGATGCCATAGGAACTGATGGCCAGTTCGGGCGGGCGGAAGGTCTGGACCAGCTGGCGCAACACCAGCGACGCCAGCGGGACCAGATCCATCCGGCTGGACGATATGCCGGTGCGGGCGCGCAGGTCGGACAGGCTGCTGTCGGCGATCCATTTCACCGTCGCCAGCACGTCGTCCGGCGTCATGCGGTATTCGTGCAGCACCTTCATGGGATAGGCGCGCCGTTCCATGTCCAGCCGCGCAATGGCCCGCCACGATCCGCCGACCAGATAGATGCGGTCGTGATCCGTGCCCATCCGCCCGGCCAGACCGGACATGGTTCCTTCGATGTATTTCTTCAGCCCCCTGGGTTCGACCTGCTGCAGCCGGAACGGCCCCAGCGTCGAGGTGTCGCGGCGCCCGACCTTGCCGCCCTCGACCTCGGCCAGTTCCATCGAGCTGCCGCCCATGTCGCAGACCAGCCCGCGCGCATCGGGCCATCCCAGCAGCACGCCCTGCGCGGACAGCCGGGCCTCCTCCTCGCCGTCGATGACCCACAGCTTCAGCCCGGTTTCCTGCTCGACGGCCTTGCGGAAGGCGGGGCCGTCCTCGGCCTCGCGCACCGCGGCGGTGGCGACACAGGTCAGCGCGTGGATCCCCATGCCTTCGGTCAGGACAGCAAAGCGTTTCAGCGCCGTCAGTCCGCGCCTTACCCCGTCGGGGTTCAGCCGGCCGGTGCTGGAAAGCCCCTGCCCCAGCCCGGCCATGACCTTTTCGTTATAGAAATAGGCGGGGCTGCGGGCGGCGCCGTCGAACACCACCATGCGGATCGAATTCGAGCCCACATCCACGACGCCCACGCGCGACAGTTCGCGCGCCGACAGCACTCCCAGACCCTCCTTGCCGGAAAGCGGGCCCGTCCGTCCCGCGTCGGTGGTGACGTTCATCGGCACAAGTCCCTCAGGATCGGTTGCTGGTCAACGGGTCGCGGGCTTGATGGTTCAATCGGCCGAATGGGTCAATGCCGGAACGTCGCGCGCGCCCGCGGTGCCGCGACCGGACAGCGACGGATTTTCCATGAAGAACCGATGGCAGCTGAACAGGTCGTCCCGCCCCGCCGGCAGATAGCGGATATAGCGTCCGTCGGGCTGCAACAGCCAGCTTTGCGCCTCGTCGGCCATGTTGGCGGCCATGATCTGGCTGACGATCTGGGCCTTGACGGTATCGTTCAGGCATTCGATCAGCGTTTCGACCCGGCGGTTCAGGTTGCGGTCCATCCAGTCGGCCGAACTGATGAAGACCCGCGCCTTGCGCGAAGGCAGTATACGGCCGTTGCCGAAGCACAGGATGCGGCTGTGTTCCAGAAAGCGGCCGACGATGGACTTGACGCGGATGTTGTCGGACAGACCAGCGATGCCCGGCCGCAGCCCGCAGATGCCGCGCACGACCAGGTTGATCTTCACCCCCGCGGCCGAGGCCTGATACAGCGCGTCGATCACGTCCTTTTCGATCAGGCTGTTCATCTTGGCCCAGATTTCGGCCGGGCGGCCGCGGCGAGCGAAATCGGCCTCGCGCGCAATCAGTTCCAGCAGACGCGATTTCAGGTTGATCGGGCTGATCGCCAGATTTTCCAGCCCGCCGGGCCGGACATAGCCGGACAGGAAATTGAACACCTTGGTCGCGTCGCGCCCCAGCGCCGGATCGCAGGTGAACAGCGACACATCGGTATAGATCCGCGCGGTGATCGGGTGATAGTTGCCGGTCCCGAAATGGGTATAGGTGACCAGCTGGTCGCCCTCGCGCCGGACCACGGTGCTGATCTTGGCATGGGTCTTGTATTGCATGAAGCCATAGACGACATGCGCGCCCGACCGTTCCAGGCGCCGCGACTGGCGGATGTTGGACGCCTCGTCGAACCGCGCCTTCAGTTCGATCAGCGCCACCACCGACTTGCCCGCTTCCGCCGCCTCGCACAGGGCACTGACGATGGGGCTGTCCCGGCTGGTGCGATAGAGCGTCTGCTTGATCGCCACCACATCCGGATCGCGCGCCGCCTGATTCAGGAAGCGCACCACCATGTCGAAGGTCTCATAGGGATGATGCAGCAGCATGTCCTTGTGCCGGATCGCGGCGAACATGTCGCCGTCGTGATCCTGCACCCGTTCGGGCACGCGCGGCACGAAGGACGGCCATTGCAGGTCGCGGCGGCTGTCCAGCACCAGTTCGCGCACATCGGCCATGCCCAGCAGGCCCTCGACCTCGATCACCTCGTCGGGGCCGACCTGCAGTTCCTGCATGATGACGCGGCGCAGCGTGTCAGGGGCGCCCGTGGTGATCTTCAGCCGGATGACCTGGCCCAGGCGGCGGCGCTTCAGCGCGGTTTCGAATTCACGGACCAGATCCTCGGCCTCCTCCTCGACCTCCAGATCGCTGTCGCGCAGCACACGAAAGGCGCAATGGCCGGTGTCGCGGTATCCCGGAAAAAGCTGGGCCAGATTCATCAAAAGCAGGTCCTCCAGCCGCAGGAAGCGTTCGCCCCCCGGCAGCGGCACGAACCGCGACAGCTGCGCGGGAATGGGCAGCAGCGCCTGCATCTGGCGCCCATCGGATTCGCGCGCCAGTTCAAGCGCCAGGCTGAACCCGGCGTTGGGGATGAAGGGGAAGGGATGCGCCGGGTCGATCGCCAGGGGCGTCAGCACCGGAAACACCTGTTCGATGAAATAGTCGCGCAGCCAGGCGGATTCCGCGCGGGTTACACGGCTGCGCGACAGGATCGCGATGCCCTGCGCCTCCATTTCCCGGCGCAGGCGATTCCACACATTCTGCTGCGCGCCCATCAGGCGGCGGGCGTCGACGTTGATCAGCGTCAGTTGTTCGGCCGGGGTCAGTCCGTCGTCGGATGGCGTCGTCTTGCCCTCGCGCACCAGTTCCAGCAGGCCGGCGACCCGCACGGTATAGAATTCGTCCAGATTCGTCGCCGAGATCGACAGGAACCGCAGCCGTTCCAGCAGCGGCACGCGGGGATTGCGCGCCTCGTCCAGCACGCGCCAGTTGAAGCTGAGCCAGCTGAGCTCGCGGTTGAAGAACCGTGCCGGTCCGGTGGGCGCGCCGCCGGGCATTTCCCGTGCGGGGGGAAACGGGAATTTCAGGAAATCGGCCTGCGTCATGAACGATATGTGCCGCGACTGGGGGGTATGGCTGCAACATATGGCCGGTGCGGGTATGCCTGTCAAACCGCCGTATCCGGGTTCCGATCAACGGGATCGGCGGGATCGTTTCCGTCCAGAGGCCCGACCAGATCGGCCAGCGCCGCCAAGGCCAGCGACCGGGTGACGGCACGGCCTTCGGACAGGGCCGCGCGGTCGATTTCCGCGACCAGCCGGCGGGCCAGCCCCAGGTCGCGATCCATGCGTCGGACCAGCGCCTCGACCACGCCGGGGCCAGGGGCCAGCTGGCGGTCGGCGAACAGTTTGACCAGCACTGCGGCCAGCAGCGATTCATCGGGCGTGCCCAGCCGCACCAGCGGCATCGCCGCCATGCGCGAGGCCAGATCGGGCAGCGACAGCCCCCAGTCCCGCGGCGGCGTGCGCGCCGTCATCAGCAGCAGGCAGTC